>CABUVC010000033.1 GCA_902494855.1 uncultured Collinsella sp. | reverse complement strand
CTGGATACGCCGACGGATATCGTCGTCAACCGTCTGTGCAAGATTTGGCGCGAGCTTGTCATTGCCGGCAAAAGCGACGAGGACAAAGTCGATCTTGTCGAAGCGCCGCAGCCCAACGAGAAAGAGGGCGCACCGACAAAAGCTACCTCGGGCGTGCTCAACTTCTTTATGAGCAAGACCGTCTACTCCACTGCCAATCCCATGCGAATCGCCTTTATCCACGAGTTTCCCTGTGCCACGTCGAGCTGGGACAGCCTACACGACCAGGGCCGCCGGTATCTTGATGAGCACTTTGGCGGCATCGTGCGCACCGAGGCGTTCGAGGACTGCCACGATTCGGACGTGTTCTACGCCGCCGTCGAGACAGCCGTAAAGCACGGGGCGAACGTCATCTTCTCGACCTCACACCGGCTCATGGAATACACGCTCAGGGCGTCAGTCGAGTATCCCCAGGTGCGGTTCCTTAACTGCTCAATCGGCCTTCCCCACCAAAGCGTCCGCTCGTACTTTGGAAAGATGTACGAGGCCAAGTTCCTACTGGGCGCCCTTGCCGCCAGCATGGCCGACAACCACCGTATTGGCTACCATGCGTCGGTCTTCGCCTCGGGCGCGCTGAGCGAAATCAACGCCTTCGCTATCGGTGCCTCGCTGCTCGACCCTCGTGCGCAGATTATCCTCACTTGGGGAGATGTTCCCGCCGGCGGTCTTGCCGAAGCCATGTGTCGCGAGGGCGTGAGCGTCATGACCGGCGCCGATATGTCCAAGTCTCTCGAGGACCCCACCGCCTACGGGCTTCACCGTCTGGTAAACGGCAAGGAAGTTACCGGTATTGCTATGCCGGTATGGAACTGGGGCCGTTACTACGAACTCATCGTACGCAGCCTACTGCACGGCACATGGGACGAGACCGCCGATGACCAGCAGGTGCGCGCCATCAACTACTGGTACGGTATGAGCTCCGGCGTCATAGATATTCGCTACGCTCCGGGCCTACCCTATCAGACGCGTAAACTTGTGCAGCTGCTTCGCAACGGCATTGTCGAGGGCTCCATCAACCCATTTGGCGGCGAGCTCCACAGCCAGGACGGCGTGGTTCAGATTGAGGGCTTCCCTCCCCTGCCGAGTACGCAGATTGTCGAGATGAACTGGCTGGCTGACAACGTTATAGGCTCGATTCCGCAGCTCGATAACGAGCCGGAGGTCCGTGCCCTATGAATATCCTAGCCATTGCCGATGTAGAGGAGCGCTGCCTGTGGGAATGTTTTCGCAAGGAGCGCTTTGAGGACGTTGACCTGATTCTATCCGCAGGCGACCTGGATCCGGACTATCTTGAGTTTTTGGTCACCGTCATCAACAAACCGCTTGTGTACGTGCGTGGCAATCACGACGACCGCTACGTGCGCCATGCACCGGGCGGGTGCATTTGTGTTGAGGACAGCGTGTATGTGTACCGAGGCATTCGCATTGCGGGTCTGGGCGGTTCCATGCGCTACCGCGACGGCGCGAACATGTATACCGAGCGCGAGATGGCAAAACGCATGCGCAAGCTATCGCGAAAAATCGCACTGGTAGACGGATGCGATATTCTACTTACCCATGCACCCGTCGCAGGCATGGGCGACCTGGACGACCTGCCGCATCGAGGATTCGAGTGCTTTAATGCGGCTCTTGAGTCTTGGGGTCCCGACTATATGATTCACGGGCATGTGCACCAAAGCTACGGCCCCAACTTTCAACGCGAGCGCCAACACCCATGCGGAACGAAGATTGTCAACGCCTGCGGCTATACCAAGATCGAAATTGACGAGGCGCGCTACCCCACGCGCGGTTGGAAGGCCGCTTGGCTCAACTCGCAAACCATGCGCCGCGAGCTCAAACGCCACGAAGCAATCGAGTCTTCAACCGCCAGAACCCCCTGGTAACTGCCAACAACCACCACGAAGGGGATAGGCACCTTTATGGTGGTTTTGCTGACTCGTCCGACCTGTCCATCACGGTGCTTGTGTAATTAACGAGAACACTCATTGTTTTGTAAGGACGGCGCTCACGTGCCGTCTTTTTTTGTCAACTTATGCAGTCTCGACCGTGTTGTATGTAGAGGGACCTCGCGAGACGCCTTCCCTATATCCACCACGACCAATTGGAGGTGACACTATGCCTGCACGCCGTAACCGCAATAGCACGCTCCGATGCGATGCCGATCAGATCGAGCGGGAAGCAAAGCGCTTGGTCGACACGTATTCCGACCTCATCCTTCGATTGTGCTATTCGGCCCTTGGATCCGCTGACGACGCTCAAGACATCTGCCAGGACACGCTGATCAAGATTCTCCAACGCACTCAACCGTTCGACTCGCTCGAACACGAACGTGCTTGGGTGATCCGAGTCGCACTGAACGCATGTCGCGATATCGGCCGTACGCACGCGAATCACCCGGTTGTCGACCTCGATTCGCTCCCCGATTTCTGCGCACCCGTAACACATACCGAGCAAGAATTCGCGCAACGCGACTGCGCCATTCTTTCCGCTGTCACGGCCCTGCCTCAAGCACAGCGCATCGCCATCTTTTTGCACTACTACGCAGGCATGAGCATCAGGGAAATCGCAGACGCCGTTCACGCGACGCCAGCTGCAACCGCCCAGCACCTTAGCCGCGGACGTGCGTCACTTCGGCTTTCCTTGAAAGGAGACCACAATGACTACGAATTCGAATGACTATCGCCACGCCCTGGAGCACATTTCGTTTACCGATAATGCGAAGCAGCACATGGCAAACTCGATTGCTCAGTCCGTCGCCTCAAGCGATGCGGCGACCGCTCAAAGCAACTTTAATGGCACGCGACGCAAGCCGCGCATCGCCCGCCATCCCGTAAGAACAGTCGCTCGCATTGCCGCTGTAACGGCAGTCCTCGCTATCGTCATTGGAGGCGCTGGCACGGCTATGGCAACAGGCGTCCTGCCGCTTCCTTCTGACATGCTTTCCGACATCTTTGACGGACCTGCTTCTCAAACCGAGATCATCGACCGTATTGGCCGGCCCGTCGGTGCTAGCTGCTCCAACAACGGAGTCACCGTGACCGCCGACGCCATCATGGGCGACAAGGATATGGTTACCATCGCCTATACGCTTACGTTCGACGATCCCGCTGCCCTGAAAAAGCTTTCCGAGCCGGGCGAGAACGGAACTATCGCCGGAAGTGTCGATGGAAACGTATACGTTGATGGCGAGCATGGCGGCCAAGGCCAATCATGGCTCATTGACAAGAACCCCAATGACTCCAGCATTCAATACTTTGCACAGTTCAGCGTTGAATCACCCGGCCTTATGGGCAGGACCGTCCGCACGCATATCAACTCTCTCGTTGTGCCACGTGCTGGCAAAGAGCTTCCCGAGTATAAGAAAATACTTACGGGCCCATGGGATCTTAAGTTCCAGCTGAATTACGAAGATACATCCGTTACGATTCCCGCGCCCAAATCGGTCAACTTTAACGGCACCAAGGCGACGATTCAAGAGGCCACCGTATCCTGCGTTGGCGTTTCAGTCCGCTACAACATAGATCGTTCCATCGAACACGACAACAACAGCGGCAAGATGTCTCAAAACATGGAGGAGTCTATGGATGCCGTTGGCAACATACCCCTCATCGTGACGTTCAAAGACGGTCATGTTGAGGACGCAACCAGCCACAGCGGCTATTTCGCAAATAAACTGGATAACGGCACCACTGATGTCCACAAGACCTGGCCGTTCTCGCAAGTTTGTGACACAGACAAGATTGCAAGCGTACAAATTGGCGATACGGTCATTCCCATGAATTCGTAACGCTACGCGGCTCGTATATGCACCCGGTTCCGCACTTCGCGTCTAAAGATGCGCTGTCATCGAGCAGCGTGAGCGCAAGGCCGCCCGTATGGTCGGCTGGGAACACCTCGTTGCGCTAAAAACCACCACGAAGGGGACCGGCACCTTTGTGGTGGTTTTGCTGACTCGTCCGACCTGTCCCAACGGTTTGTCTCAATCTGTAACAGGTAGGGCCCAAATAATCGGTTAGCTGTTACAGATCGAGACAGACCACGGATGCTCAGCCGAAAATCTCAATCTGTAACAGGTAGGAACGATTTTGCCCCTTAGATGTTACAGATTGAGATATTTGACAGCTTGAATCGGCATCGCCTACAGCGCGGCGACGACCTTGTCGCCCATCGTCGTGGTGCCGAGGATCTTATCTGCCGGGGTGTTGGCATCGGCGATGTCACGGGTGCGCCAGCCCTCGTCGAGCACGCGCGCCACGGCGCTCTCGATCCACGCGGCTTGCTCGCCCATGTCGAGCGCGTAGGTCAGCAGCATCGCCACCGACAAGATTTGAGCCAGCGGATTGGCCACGCCGAGCCCCGCGATGTCAGGAGCGCTGCCAGCGCTCGGCCCAAACAGCGATACGCCATCATCCAGCGAGGCAGAGGCAAGCATACCGAGCGATCCGGTAATCTGAGCCGCCTCATCGGACAGGATGTCGCCGAACATGTTCTCCGTCACCACGACGTCAAAGTCTGCCGGTCGACTGATGAGCTGCATGGCGGCGTTGTCGACGAGCAGGTCCTCAAGCTCCACGTCGGAGTACTCCTCGTCTTGCACGCGATGCACGATCTCGCGCCACATGCGGCTCGTCTCCAGCACGTTGCGCTTATCAACGCTCGTCACCTTGCCGCGACGTTTGCGCGCCGCCTCAAATGCCTGGCGCGCAATGCGCTCAATCTCGTACTCGCGATACTCCATCACGTCGACCGCACGCTGACCGGCCGCACCCGCAGCGCCCGCGCAGGTCACGGATGCGGACGCCAAAGTCCCACGGCATGTTGTAGCCCATCGTATCGGGGATGTTCACGACCGTGGCACCGGCCTTTACGGCCGCCTCGATAATGCGCACCAGAAACTCCTGATCGGAGCGGCCGGCATCCTCGGCATAAAACTCAACATCGTCAACGAACTTGCGAGCATGTTTGACGGCATGGATCGCTCACTCAATTGCCCTTTCCTCAGTCATATGGAGCTTGTCGCGCAGGTGACTGGTGCTCACACCCAGCCCTGTATGGATACGGGGCCTCTGGGCCGTTTTGAGCGCCTCTGCAGCCACTTCGATATCCCTGTCGACAGCGCGCGTCAGGCCGCATACCGTGCATCGGTCGCCCGCAATCTTGCCAATCTCCTGTACGGAGCGAAAGTCACCAGGACTCGAGATGGGAAAGCCCGCCTCGATAACGTCCACGTTCATGCGCACCAGCTGGCGGGCGATGAAGAGCTTTTCCTCGGTATTCATGCTGGCGCCCGGCGACTGCTCACCGTCGCACAGGGTGGCGTCAAAGATTGTGATTTTGCGGCTTATATGTTCCTCCTGATTGACCGTTTTATGACAGATGGCTTTCAGGAGAGAGAGAAGGCCTAGAGATAGAAAAATACCCGTGTCGCTCATCACGCCTGAAAGCGGCAGACGATAGCGCACCCGGGTACAACAAATCGTTATAGCGAGATTACAACCCTAGCGCGCTATCCAATCTAGTAGCGCTAGGCCTAGGAGCTGTTGCGTGTTCTTAAACATGTTGGGCTCCCTTCGGCCTCGGGTAGTACTACATCGCGCTAAAGTACAACACAAGTAAAACCACCACAAGGGTGCCTGTCCCCTTCGTGGTGGTTTCGTTGACTCAAAAGCAAGAGACCCGGTCCTGCACGAGGCAGAACCGGGTCTCTTTAGCAATGCTTGCTTTGCTCAGGCAGTAACTGTTAGTTACTCAGCCAGGAAGTCGCGCTGGATAGCGGGATCGACCTTGACGCCAGGGCCCATGGTGGAAGACACGGAGATGGACTTGACGTACTTGCCCTTAGCAGAAGAGGGCTTGACGCGCAGGATCTCGGTGTACAGGGCAGCGTAGTTCTCGACGAGCTGCTGCTCAGAGAAGGACTTCTTGCCCAGGGGCACGTGGCAGATGCCGTAGCGGTCGGCGCGGTACTCAACGCGGCCAGCCTTGAGCTCGGAGACCATCTTGGCGACGTCCATGGTCACGGTGCCGAGCTTGGGGTTCGGCATGAGGCCACGGGGACCAAGGATCTTACCGATGCGGCCAACCTTGGCCATCATGTTCGGCGTAGCGATAGCGGCGTCGAAGTTGATCTCGCCCTTCTGAATCTGGGCGACAAGCTCGTCGGAACCGATGATGTCGGCGCCGGCAGCCTCGGCCTCGCGGGCCTTCTCGCCCTCGGCGAAGACGGCAACACGAACGGTCTTGCCGGTGCCGTGGGGCAGGGAGATGGAACCACGGATGTTCTGGTCAGCCTTACGAGTATCGATGCCCAGACGGAAGTGGGCCTCGACGGTCTCGTCGAACTTGGCGGTGTCGAGCTCCTTGATGAGCTTGGCAGCCTGAAGGGGGGTGTAGAGCGTGGCGCGGTCGATCTTCTCGGCAGCGGCGTTATAGCTCTTACCATGCTTAGCCATGTGCATTACCTCCTGTGGTTAAACGGGCGTGAGCCCTCCCACATCGTATCGTGTGCCCTATTGCACACATTTAACGGGCGCCCCGGTCGGAGCACCCGTCGTTACCTAAAGAAATCGCTACTCAGCGATGGTGACGCCCATGGAACGGGCGGTACCGGCGATGATCTTCTTGGCGGCGTCAATGTCGTTGGCATTGAGGTCCGGCATCTTAATCTCGGCGATCTTGGTGAGCTGCTCCTGGGAGAGCTGACCAACCTTGTCGGCCTGGGGCTTAGCGGAACCAGACTTGAGGTTCAGCTCCTTCTTGATGAGGTGAGCCGCCGGCGGGGTCTTGGTGATGAAGGAGAAGGACTTATCCTCGTAGACAGAAATCTCAACGGGGATGATGTCGCCCTTCTTGTCCTGCGTCTCGGCGTTAAAGGCCTGGCAGAACTGCATGATGTTCACGCCAGCGGCGCCCAGGGCGGGGCCGACGGGAGGAGCGGGGTTAGCTGCACCAGCAGGAATCTGGAGCTTAATGACGTTGGCAACCTTCTTCTCAGCCATGGTCATTCCTTTCGAATCACGAGTGTGAAGTACTTGCTATATCGTAAGCACGCACGTGTTAGAAGCACTCCTGAGATGAGCAGTCACAGAAGAAGCACGCTCGCGCGAACGGACAAAAACTTAAGCGATGACAGCGACCTGGTTAAAGTCGAGCTCGACCGGCGTCTCGCGGCCAAAGATCATCAGCGTGACCTTGAGCTTGCCAGCCTCGGTGTTAACCTCGGAGACCTTGCCATCAAAGTCGGTAAGCGGGCCATCGGTGACGCGGACGGACGTACCGACCTCAATATCAACCGACGTACGCTTGGGCGAATCGCCCTTACCGGGACGACGAGTCATCTTATTGTACTCGTCACGGGAAAGCGGAGCGGGCTTGCCGTTGCCGCCCAGGAAACCGGTGACGCCAGGCGTGTTACGAACGCACGTCCAAGCGTCGTCATCCATTTCCATGCGAACCAGGACATAACCCGGGAAGATCTTAGAATCCTTGGTCTCACGCTTGCCACCCTCTTTAATCTCGGTGACGCGCTCCATAGGAATCTCGATATCAAAGATACGGTCCTGCATGCCCATAGTCTCGATGCGATGCTCGAGATCGGACTTAACGCGGTTCTCGTATCCAGAGTAAGTGTGAACGACGTACCAACGCTTAGACATGGTTTAGCCCCTCAATCCAGAGAACAGAGCAAGAGCCTCGCCAAAGCCAGCATCGAGCAGAGCGATGACGACGCCGACGACGATCAGAGAAGCGCAAACGACGACCGAGTAGTTCACGAGCTCCTTCTTATCGGGCCACGTGACACGCTTCATCTCGGACTTCACCGAAGCGAAATACTTCTTGGTGCGGGCGAAGAAACCAGGCTTCTCGTTCTTCTTAGACTTCGCAGCCTTCTCGCTCTTCTTGGCAACGGCCTTCTTGGCCTCAACCTTGGAGTTGGCGGCAGCGTTGTTGGCAGGCGCCTGCTGCTGTGCCTTCTTCTTGTTCTTCTTGTTGGCCATTTGGGTTACCTCCGCGCAATGCGCTTATACATGAGTAAACCGTAAGCCCCCAAGTGGGAGCTTACGGAATAATGACTGGCACGCCAGGAAGGACTCGAACCCTCAACACTCGGTTTTGGAGACCGATGCTCTACCAATTGAACTACTGGCGTATATGACTAAAGACTAGCGAGTCTCTTTGTGCAGCGTGTGGTGACGGCACCAGGGGCAATACTTCTTGATCTCCATACGATCAGGCATGGTCGACTTGTTCTTGGTGGTCGTATAGTTGCGGCGCTTGCACTCAGTGCACGCAAGAGTAACTAGAGTACGCATGTATCCTGAACCTTTCATTTCCGCCCCGTACGGGCACGAGTTGTTACTTTATCAGCTCCACGTAAGTGCTGTCAATGAAAACCTCGAGTCAATTGGTTCTCGGTGGATCCATTCATATTTGGAACACATCAATGAAGCCATCGAGATCTAATCGACGGTGCATCCAGGACCATTATCGATCCTCTCGACACCAGCAACGGCTCAACATCCATTGCAGAAAAGAACCCGGCACCCATATAAGTGCCGGGTTCTCTAAGTCAGCTATATCAAAGAGCTAATTTACTCAATGATCGTGGAGACGATGCCCGAACCGACGGTGTGACCACCCTCGCGGATAGCGAAGCGCAGGCCCTCCTCCATGGCGATCGGGTGGATGAGGTCGCCCTCGATGGTGATGTGGTCACCAGGCATAGCCATCTCGGTGCCCTCGGGGAGCTTGACCGTACCGGTAACATCGGTGGTACGGAAGTAGAACTGAGGACGATAACCATCGAAGAACGGGGTGTGACGGCCGCCCTCCTCCTTGGTCAGAACGTAGATCTCGCCGGTGAACTTGGTGTGCGGGGTAACCGAACCGGGCTTGCAGAGAACCTGGCCGCGCTCGATGTCCTCGCGCTTGATGCCGCGGAGCAGCAGACCGACGTTGTCGCCAGCCTCGCAGAAGTCCATGGACTTACGGAACATCTCGATACCGGTAACGACGGTGTTCTGGGTATCCTTGATGCCGACGATCTCGACGGGCTCGTTGAGCTTGAGCTCACCGCGCTCGACACGACCGGTAGCAACGGTACCACGGCCGGAGATGGTCATAACGTCCTCAACGGCCATCAGGAACGGGAGGTCGTTGTTACGAGCAGGCGTCGGGATGTACTCGTCGACGGCGTTCATGAGCTCGCGGATAGCGTCCATCCACTTGGCGTCGCCCTCGAGAGCGCCCAGAGCGGAACCACGGATGACGGGGATGTCGTCGCCGGGGAAATCGTACTCGGAGAGGAGCTCACGGGTCTCCATCTCGACGAGGTCGATGAGCTCGTCATCGTCGACCATGTCGCACTTGTTCAGGAAAACGACGATGTAAGGAACGCCGACCTGACGGGCGAGCAGGATGTGCTCGCGGGTCTGAGCCATGGGGCCGTCGGTAGCGGCGATGACCAGGATAGCGCCGTCCATCTGAGCAGCACCGGAGATCATGTTCTTGACGTAGTCAGCGTGGCCCGGGCAGTCAACGTGAGCGTAGTGACGGGCAGCAGTCTCGTACTCGACGTGGGAGACGGAGATCGTAATGCCGCGCTCGCGCTCCTCGGGAGCCTTGTCGATGTTCTCGAACGCAGTGAAGTCAGCCTTGCAGCCCTCGGTCTCGGAGAGAACCTTGGTGATGGCGGCGGTCAGCGTGGTCTTGCCGTGGTCGACGTGACCAATGGTGCCGATGTTAACATGCGGCTTAGTGCGCTCAAACTTCTCTTTGGCCATAAAGCCCTCCTCTAAACAGGTCGTCCCCGGACGGGACTTTGCCTTTATACCATAGTGGCCTCTCAACATACTATTGAGAAGCCACCGTGTTACCTATGGTAGCGGTGACTGGATTCGAACCAGTGACGCCACGGGTATGAACCGTGTGCTCTAACCAACTGAGCTACACCGCCGGATGGAGCCTGCAACCAGACTTGAACTGGTGACCTCTTCGTTACCAACGAAGTGCTCTACCGACTGAGCTATACAGGCACTTGACGGGTGGGAGCTATAGGATTCGAACCTATGTAGGCAGAGCCAACGGGTTTACAGCCCGTCCCCATTAACCACTCGGGCAAACTCCCAATCGTTCAAGTATCCGCAGGTCCTTTGGTCTTTTGGACCGCCGCCCCCGCGAACGAAAAAGATAATACGATGCAACCTTGGGGGCTGTCAACGAAAACCTCTAGATACACGGTTCCGGGCGTATCTATATAGCCGTGACCTGCGGTTTTGTTGAGTTTGGATGTGAAGGACGGTGGTTTTGGATACAGCGGTGACGTTTCCCAAGGTAACACTTTGGTGTAGTGGAGTACACCTTCAGGATCGAACTTCGATAACAGCCTATTTGCACCTATATATAGGTCGAGATCGGGCTTCCGCGGCAGATTCGAGCGTGGATTTTCTTCCGTTTGAAATCGAGCGTGGACAATCTCCCACTATTGGCGTGCCCCCAAGGCCAAAGTGGCAGATTATCCACGATCATTCACTAAGCGGGAGATTTTCCACGCTCGTACGTTCGATAATCCACGCTCAGGGGGGCAGCCGAGCTCGACACGGCTTTTGTCTCGATCTGTAACATATAGAGAACATTTTCTCCCCTATCTGTTACAGGTCGAGATATTACGCAGAGACCTCCGCTTACGTCTCATTCTGTAACAGTAAGAACGGTTTTCAGCTTCTTCGTGTTACAGATCGAGATGTTATCGGCCGTCCCTTGGCAATGTCTCGATCTGTAACTATAAGGAGGGTTTTCAGCCCGCCCGTGTTATAGATCGAGACAAACCTGAAGCTTGGTGGGAGTCAAACCCGCTGACATGTCAACATAAATAGAAACGGGCCCTGTCCCACAAGGGAACAGAGCCCGAAACTCTCATGGAGCCAGTGACAGGAATCGAACCTGCAACCCACTGATTACAAATCAGTTGCGCTACCGTTGCGCCACACTGGCACACTTGGCGCTTTTGCGCGAAGCCTGTTAAGGATAAAGGAATTGAGGATGGGGCGCAACAGGCCCTTCGACCGACCACATCTCAAAACTATTCGTCAGAACGAATAGTTTCGTCTGTTCGCCAAAACAAAAAACCTATTCGTTTTGGCGATGGCAAGTCCACAATCCAATAACTACAAGCCAGTGAATTGACCAGCCGAGTAGCTGGTCTCTACAGATACTCCCCTACCGGCCACGAAGGGCCTTGAGCTTGGCCAGGGCATCGGGGCTCAGGCGACTGCCCAGAGTCATCTTGATCTGCGGGGCTTCCTCTGCCTCGTGAACGTCGTTATCGATCTGCTTGATCTCGTCCACCAGCATGCGGCTCGAGATGCGCGTAACGCCCTTGCCCATGACGACGGCCTGGATCGTGCCGTCGCTCGACACCACGGAGCACGCGCGACCTTCCTCGCGCGCCTCGATGCAGAGCTTCTGCACCACGGTATCGGCAGAGACGCCCGTCGGCGAAAACTCGATGCGCACGCCGCGGGCCGGCAGATTGGGGCGCTCGTTGGAGATATTGCCCGCGCCGTCAAACACGATTACGGCTTCGTAGCGGCCTTGAGCAAACGCCGCCACGTCGTTGATGAGCGCGGTGCGCGCCATATCGTGAACGTCGCTGGAATACGGATCGTCGGAATGGTCGTACACGAGCTTTTCGTAGCGCGGCGTGCAGTGGATCACGTTGTAGCCGTCGACCACCAAAAGCTCAGGCTTATTGGAGTGCACCGTCGAGACCGGATCGGCGATGGCCTGCGCAAACGCATTGCCGCCCACGCCATAGGTCGCGGCCGAAACAATCGGCTTGGCCGAGCCCTCGCCAAAGCGCTTGGCCTTGGACTTGGCGCGGTTCTTCTTGGACATGCGCTACTCCTCCCCCATGAGCTCGCCGGCATTGCGGCGCAACCACTCAAAGCACAGCGCGGTGGTCGCCTGGGCAACATTGAGACTCTCGGTCATGCCGCGCTGGGGAAGCTTGGTCAAAAAGTCGCATTTCTCGAGCACCAGACGCGAGATGCCATCGCCCTCGGAACCCATGACGAGCGCCACGCGGCCCTCGAAGGGAGCATCCCAGCAGCTGCCCTCGGCGTGCTCGGAAGCACCGCCCACCCAAAAGCCGGCGGCCTTGAGGTCGTCGAGCGCTCGAGCGATGTTGGGAACCTGTGCGATGGGCAGATGCATAACGGCGCCGGCAG
>CABUVC010000032.1 GCA_902494855.1 uncultured Collinsella sp. | reverse complement strand
TACAGTCCTGCGCAAGACGGAAAGCACATTAAGTGCTTTCCTTTGCGTGCGGAAGTCGCGACAAACTTAACCCCCCGCCCTCGGCCCCGGAGACCCTCCCTGCCGTCACATTGTTCGAGCCGTTGTTGTTGCTCGCCGCTTCGCGGCTCGGCGGCCCCGTTCTCCGCGGCGGGGTTGTCTAAGGTTTTTGTTGAAGCTCGACCATTGGCTCAAATGGAAACGGGGAACGCATCTGCATCCCCCGTTTTTGTTGCGGTTAGTCTAGGTCAATAAACTTGGTGCTTATAATCTTGCCGTCTTTTACTAGCATTCTGGCCATGGTGGGGCCTCGGGTGCCTCGGGGGTAGCTGGCGCTGCCCGGGTTGAGGACTAAGCAACGGCCCACTTGGGCTTCTTTGGTTACGTGGGTGTGGCCGTTGATGGCTACGTCCACGGATCCCACCGGAAGGTCTTCGCGGTAGTGGGCTACGGCGAATTTGAGGCCTTCGTAAGTAAAGAGCGCAAGACGGTCTACATCGGGGCCGTAGTCGCGGTAGTAATCGTTGTTGCCCAGTACGGCCCGCACGGGGGCGATGGTGCATAGGTGCTCGTAGTCCATCTCTGACGTAAGGTCGCCGGCGTGGATAATCAGGTCTGCGCCCTCAAGCTCGTCCAGGAGCGCAGGCGATAAATAGCCGTGGGTGTCCGAGATGATGTCGATACGCTTGGCGCTTGCACTGTTCATGGGATCCCTTCCGCATAAAACGATTCGGCAGATACATACAAAAAGGCCCCACGGCTCCGCAGACGATGGGTCTACAGGGCTGCGGGGCCAGTGTGCTAGAGGCTCAGGGCCTTCTTGAGCGGCACGACGCGGCGGCGCGAAACCGGCACGCGTTCGTCGACGCCCGTAATGCCCAGCTGGATGGCGCCCGAGGGCACCGTCTCAACGTCCGTGACGCACGCCAAGTTGACGATATAGCGGCGGTGAACACGGAAGAAGCCAAAATCGCAGAGCTTGGCCTCAAACTGCGCCAGCGAGGTCGTCGACAAAAAGCGATCATCGACGGTATAGATGCAGGAGTAATCGTCCTTTGCCATGATAAAGCGGATGTCATCCACGGGAATGAGCACCTTGCGGCCGCCCTTTTCCACCGGGATACGCTCGATGGTCACCTTGCTGTCCGTAACCGGCTTGGCGCGTTGCATGACCTTCTCGATCGCGCGATCCAAGCGAGCTTCCTCGACCGGCTTCATCAGATAATCGACGGCATCCACGTCGAATGCCTCGACCGCATGGTCGCTATACGCAGTCACAAACACGATCGCCGGCGGATTTTTGAGCTTATGCAGCGCCTCGGCAAGTTGCAGGCCCGAGGCACCGGGCATCGAGATATCGAGAAACACGACATCCACGCGACTTTCCATAAGCATCTCGATGGCGGAGCGGACGCTCGACGCCTCCGTGATCGTGCCGATCTTGCCCGTTTGCTCGAGCAGGAAGCGAAGCTCCGAGCGAGCCGGCGCCTCATCATCCACAATCATCGCACGCAGCATAGGGATAAAACCTTTCGTCAACTAACTACGCCGGGCATCCGTCGCATGACGTTGAGCCCGTAGCCTTTTATTTTACTCTTGAATGTCAAAGATGCTCTCTGACAAATCAAGATGAAGGAGCACTTTGGTGCCCTTGCCCGGCGCCGATTCGACACGCGTATAGGAGTGCGGCCCATAAAAGCGATGGATGCGCTCCGAAATATTGTGCATGGCCACACCGGCGCCGCCACCCTGGGGAGAGCTGGCGTCGGGACGGGCAGAGCGCTCGTCAAACAGTCTGGCGGCGGTACCCTCATCCATGCCCACGCCATTATCGGCCACGGCAATCAAGATTGCATCCTCGCCGTCTTGGTGAACGGTCACGTCGATCCTCAGGGCGTCGTCATCGCCCATACCATGACGTACGGCGTTCTCGACAATCGGCTGGATCACGAACGCCGGCACCAGCGTATCTTCCACGTCCTCGGACACATCGAACGTCGCAAGCACGCGGTCCTCGCCAAAGCGGGCCTTCTCAAAGGTAAGGTAGCGCTTGGTCTGTGCGACCTCGCGCGAGACCGGAATAAGCGATCCCGAGTTGTCGAGTGTAGCACGATAGAACGATGAGAACTCACGAAGCAGTTCGCGGGCCCGCAGCGGGTC
Organism: uncultured Collinsella sp.; assembly: GCA_902494855.1. Classification (GTDB taxonomy): domain Bacteria; phylum Actinomycetota; class Coriobacteriia; order Coriobacteriales; family Coriobacteriaceae; genus Collinsella. Next base: position 10,245 of record CABUVC010000032.1, on the reverse strand, counting down.
GGTGCGCGTAAACGATGCAATGGTGTTCAGCGTGTTGAACAGGAAGTGCGGGTTAATCTGCGCCTGCAGCGCACGCACCTCGGCGCGCGCCGTGAGTTCCTTTTGCACCTCGAGCTCGTGGATGGCGAGCTGCGTGGACAAGATCTCGGCAAAGCCCGAGGCAAGCGCATACTGGGTACGGTCGACGGCGCGCGGGGTCTTGTAGTAGAACTTGAGCGTGCCGACGGTACGATCGCCCACCTTGATGGGGGCGATAATGCCGGCGGGAACTTGGTTGTGCGAGCCGTCCGAGCCCACGACATCCACCATACGGTTGAACGACTGCACGATGCCATGTTCGATAACGTAGCGTGTGGCAAGCGTGTGGATGGGAGTATCGGGCAGCAGTTTTTCCTCAAACTCGCCCGCGCAGGCAAGCACGTTGTCCTCGTCGGTGATGGCCACCGTCATGGCGCGCGTCTCGGGCAAAATGCGCCGGCACACCAAACGCGCCGACTCCTGCGTCAGACCGCCCTTAATGTCCTCGAGCATGGCCGAGGCCACCGAGAGCGTCTCCTCGGTGTACTGGGAGCGCACCGAATCGGGATTGAGCGTCAAAAAGATAAAGATGCACAGAAAGATGCACAGCAGCGCGCAGGCAATCACCGTGGCGATCGGCTCGATACCGGTCACCAAGGCAAAAATAAAGTACACCAGCACGCAAATGGCGCATGCAACGGCAATGATGCGAAAGATTGATATTGAACTATCGCGCTGGGCGCGGCGGTCGATCATTCGGCCCCCTCCAGGATACTGATCAGTTGTGCGTCACGCCAAAGCCCGTCCATGATCTTGGGCCAAAAGCTCTGGAAACGCAGGTAGCTTGCAGCGTTTTGGCGCGCATAGGCCTTTGCCTCGCCGATACCATGGCGCCAAATGCGCAGGTAGCCCTCATGCTCGCGGGTAAACACGCTGCGGACCATAGCGGTCTTGCGCACGCGGTCGTCGAGCTCGCGCGAAATCCACGGGCCCGGGTAGGGCATGAGCGATGCCGCCGTAACGGGGATGAGCTCCTTTTGATGCGCGGCGAACGTCAACTTGGCCCGTTCGTAGTACCAACGGTATACATCCTGCATAAAGCGCGGTGAGCGCTTTTCGGACTCCGGAGGCAGATGGCGCACGGTCCACTCGTTATCAAACCACACGTCGTAGCCAAACATACGCATGTTAAAGAGGTAATCCAAGTCCTCGCCGCGGGTGATAAACGGGTCAAAGGCCACACGCGTAAAGGCGCGGGCGTGCAGGGCCATCAGGCCGCCGCACACGTAGTTGGAGCGCGAGATGCGGGTGCCCGAGAGCGCCTTTTTCATCCAACGGTTGAACTCGATGCGCTTGGTCCACCAACGATGGCAGATGCCCGCCTTGTCCGTGGGAGCCAGCGGCGAGCCGTCGCGATCGTAGAAATAGCCGCTCTTGACCAAGATCGGCAAGCCCTGACGCGTCTGCTGCCCCAACGCATAGGTCGCGCGCTTCATAAAGTCGGCGTCAATGACAGTCTCATCGTCATCCAAAAAGATAACCGCGTCATGCCCCAGCACAGCGGCACAGGCTAGCCCCATGTTGCGGATGGCACCGTAGCCTCGCAGGCTCACGCACTCGCCCGAACCCTTGGGCGCGATCTGAGCAACCCGGTCTGCGATGCGCGAGGCCTGGGTGTTGGTGACAACGGTGACCTTGAGCGTGGGATGCGCGTCGACAATCTCGTGCACGCGCAGCGACACATCGGCTGTGGCAGAAACGGGACAGACCACCAAAAGGATGATGCGCGGGATGTCGCACACCTGCTCAAGCGAGGCCAGGCAGCGGTCGAGTTCGGGATTGTCGGCGTTGAGTCGCGTCGAATGGTCATAGGTGCCAGGGGCGTTTGCGCAAGCGTCATCGCCCGCCCAATACGTTGGAATCACGACCGTGGCGTTCATGCCTTACCCTCCCTGCAACACAAAAACGGGACGCCGCCAAACACAGGCGACGCCCCGCGACCTAGCTGATTCCATCATACCCACTTGGGCAAATCATTGCTCGCAAGTCGCAATGTTTATTGCGGATAACCCCAAAAGAGTACCGTGGACAGGCACAATAGCCGCTCGCTCCTATGCGGCATGCTCTGCCGCCCGAGTCATGCGGGACAGGCGGACCAGTAGCATAAAGCCAACGACCAGCAGCACGCCAATGGAAAGGACGCCCAGCGACGGGTTGCCGGTCAGCGAGGTGACGACCGACACCAGGAAGGTGCCCATAACGCTTGCATAACGACCAAAGATGTCAAAGAAGCCGTAGTACTCGTTGGACTTTTCCTTGGGGATAATGCGGCCAAAGTAGCTACGGCTGAGCGCCTGCACACCGCCCTGGAACAGGCCGACCATAATGGCAAGCACCCAGAATTCAAAGGCGGTCTTTAGGAAGAACGCGGCGAACAGCACAATCCCCATGTAGGCGGCGACCGCCACCAGGATCATGTTGAGCGTGCCCACGCGTCCGGCGAGCTTGCCGTAGATGATGGCGGACGGAAAGGCCACGAACTGCGTAACGAGCAGCGCCAGCACCAGCTGCGTCGAATCGATGCCCAAGGCCGATCCGTAACTGGTGGCCATGGAAATGACCGTGTGCACACCGTCGATATAGAAGAAGAACGCGATCATGTAGACCAGCACGGTCTTATTGTGGGCAATCTCGCGCATGGTGTGTCCGACCTCGGAGAACACACCGCCCACGATGTGGCCGATGGTGTCCTCGGGACCGCGCTCGCGACCGTACTTTTGCTTATAGGTGCGAATGAGCGGCAGGGTAAAGATGAGCCACCAGGCACCAGTGATGATAAACGACAGACGCGTTGCCAGCATGGTGGGGATGCCAAGAGCGGGGCCACCCATGATGAGCGCCAGGCAGATGACGAACGGCACGGTGGAACCGATGTAGCCCCAGGCATAACCCGAGCTGGACACGGCGTCCATGCGCTCGTCGGTGGTAATGTCAGGCAGCATGGCGTCGTAGAACGTCATAGAAGAGTTAAGGCCGATGGTGCACAGCACGTACACGGTCAAAAATGCCATGGCGGACATTGGGATAGCCTGCGCCAGGCAAAGCACCAGGCCCGTGAGGAAGAAGCCCAAGAAGAACTTGATCTTGTTGCCGGCGTAGTCGGCAAGTGCGCCCAGAATGGGCATGAGCATGGCGATGACCAGCGAGGCGATCGTCTGCGCATTGCCCCAAGCGACCACCAGGTCGGCCGAGGAAGCGCCGGTATTGATGGCGTTAAAGTAAATGGGCACCACCGAGGTATTGAGCAGCACGAGGGCCGAATTGCCCACATCATACATAACCCAGTTACGCTCGAGCTTGGTGTATTTCATGGACAGGGACCCTTCGTATTCGCCCGATATGCAGTTAGTTCATCGTACCCCAATTGTCCAGAACCGCCGGTAAGGATTCGGCAAAGGGGCACGCACGGGCCCTATTCCTCGCGGTCGAACTCCTCATCGGCATTGAGCACGCGACCGCTGTAGTTGACGTGACTGGTCACGGCATCCATGTCACCGGTCTCGATAAAACGTGCGACCGTGCACTCGTAATCGCCCAGCGCGCGATCAAAGACCTCGGGGAAACTCTCGTTCGAGACCTCGTCGGTAAAGGGATTCTTCCATGTCAGATGGCCCAGGTTACCGGTGCGCTCGGGCAACTCCGTCGTCACGCGATGAGCAAGGCCGTCGAGCAGCGAGTAATCGTGCACCAAGCCCTCAACCAGCGAGATCGCGCGCGTCTTTGCGGAGCCGGCCGGCTCAATCGCGCGGTAAAGTCGCTGCATATTGGCAACGGCAGCACCGTACTCCCCCGCCGGAATGTCAATGCCGTACACGCGTCCGGCAACATAGCTCATCAGCACGCCGGCCACGCGATTGATGCGATCAGTGGTGACGATCTCGCCCGCCGGCGGGTAATCGTCAACCGTAGCGCCATCGCGTTTAAGCTGCAGCATCAGCACATCCAGGTCGCTCTCGATCACGGCATGGACCTGACTGCTCGAATCCTCAAGCTCTGAATCGGACTCGACAATGCCAAACTGCTGCTCATAGACAAAGGGGTGAGCGTTGCGGTCGAGCACGTAATGAGACAGCAGGCCCAGCGCAAAGGCACGACCCAAGCTGGCGTCGCGCGGCAGCAGATGCGACACGCCGTCGCGCAGGCACGCAAACTGACGAGACATGCGCGACCGATGCATGACCTGCGCCAGCAGCGTGCAGTCGGAAACACGCGGTGTCAGAATGTGAAAGAAAAACGGGTCGGGGCCTTGGTTGCCCAAGATAAAGGCAATGCGCTCTTCATCGGACGTGATGACGCCCTGCGGAAGACGGTCGATGCTTTCCTCGCCAAACAGATGATGGGTGATAAGCGCGGGCATAATGATCCTTTCGATTTCATTCGATGCCACCCATTATGCCCACCGCGCGCCCATGCCAAACCTGCGATGGTAAACGACGGCACGCAGACCGTCTACGCAAGCCCCAAGTGTGCTTTAACCTCGGCAGCGCGACGGCGGGACACGGGCACCGTCGAGGTTACGCGATCGAGTCTGAGCTCCATAAGACCCGTGGAACCGATCTCGACATTGTGCACGTCTTCCAAATTGACCAGATAGCTGCGATGAACGCGAATAAAGCCCTCGGAAACCAAGCGACGCTCGAGCGAGGAGATCGACTCATTGATCAGGTACGTTCCCTCGGCGCAGATGGCGTTGCAAAAATCGGCGCGCGCCTCAAAGTAGCAGACGTCTGCGACGGGAATGAACACCTTTTTGCCCCCGCGGTCCACCGTCAGACGCAAAGGCTGGCGCGGAGCGTGGATAACACGACGGGCACCCAAGGCTGCCTCGATCTTGTCGAGTGCCTTTGACAGGCGTGCGTCCTCGACCGGCTTGACGACATAGTCGACCGCATCGAGGTTATACGCATCGGCGGCAAACTCGGCAAACGCCGTCACAAACACAACCACCGGCGGCGTCTTTAGGTTCTGCAGCGTCTCGGCAAGCTCAATTCCCGAGCGGCCGGGCATCGTGATGTCCAAAAACAACACGTTGGGCTTGTTCGAGAGAATCGACTCCACGGCCTCGGTGACATTGCCCGCCTCGGCAATCTGGCCCACACGCGTATCCTTTTCCAACAGATAGCGTAGCTCAGCCCTAATGGGAGGTTCGTCATCAACCACCAAGATGTTCCAGCCTTCGGACATATGTGCTTCCCCTCTTTTTCTCTCAATCCAACCGCGTGCTACGCCGTCAGCGGCGCCGGCTCATGCGGCTCGCCGTTCAGCTCGACGATGACCTGCGTTCCCACGCCCTCCTGGGACTTCACGCGCATGCCGGAATCTTCTCCGTAAAAGAAATGGATGCGCTGAAGCACGTTGAAGAGCGCCAGGCCGCAACCTCGCTTGACGGAGCCGTCGGCGGTAATGCTCTCGGGCTCCTCTCGGCGATGCTGCTCAAACAGATGCGCGCAGACTTCTTCGCTCATTCCGATGCCGTCGTCTTCGACGATGATCTCCAAGCCGTCATCGGTCTCAAAAGCCCTAACACGAATAGAAAGCGGCTCGATCTCGCGCTGCGCATGCTTGATGCAGTTTTCGAGCAGCGGCTGCAAGATAAACGGCGGTACTAGGCTGTCGCGCACCTCAAAGTCGATGTCGACCGAAACACGCAGACGGCCGTCGCCATACCGGGCCTGCATAAGATTGATATAACGAGTGCCCTGCTCCACCTCGTGCTCGAGCGTGGTGAGCGTATCGGAGTCAGAAAGCGTCTGACGGTAATAATTGGAAAAATCGATGAGCAACGATCGCGCCTTGTCGGGCTCGGTTCGAACGAGCGACACGATCGTGCTAATGGTATTGAACAGAAAATGAGGATCGACCTGCGATTGCAAGGCGCGCAGCTCCACGCGGGCCGTAAGCTCGTCCTGGCGCTCGAGCTCAAAGCTCGCAAGCTGCGTGGAAATGAGGTCGGCAAAGCCCGAGGCAAGCGCCGTCTGGCGCATATCGATGCTGCTCAGACGGGGATAATACAGCTCGAGCGTGCCCACGCAATGCCCGCGCACGGTAAGCGGTGCGACAATACCGGCGCGCAGGCGCGGAAAGTAGCCACCTGTCTCGGTCGAGGCATCGCGCGAGAACACGCTTTGCTCACCGCTGTTGATCACGTTGAGCGTAGTCCGCAGCACCACCGGGGTGCCCGCGGGGCATTTTGCCGAGTCCTCGCCCCAGCTTGCCAACACCTGCTTGCCGTCGGTAAAGCAGATGGCAGAGGCGATCGTTTCGGACAGGATGATCTTAGAGGCGCCCAGGGCAGCTTCGGGCGTAAGGCCGCGCGACGTGTAGGCGAATATTTTTGAAGCGATGGCGAGCGTGCGGTCGGTTGCGCTCGATGTGAGGTCGTCGGGAACGACAAAGACGTACGAGAAGAAGAAGCACAGCATGACCAAGCCGGCAATGACAACAACGGCCGGAACGGGATTGGGATTATCGGTTAGATCCCAGATGAGCAGCAGGATAAGCAGCGGAACGACAATACCGAGCAAGATGGCTTGAACCACATGCTGAGCGGTACGAAAGACCTTGGTAGAGTTGTAGCTCTTGCCCAGAATCAGCCTATTGAGATCCACCGTCATCTCCTTCTTACTGACGCACCCCATAGCAATAAAGAGGGCCGCAAGCGACCCTCTCCATTGCATTATGCATCAAATACTGTGTTTTACATCAAGCCATCGATGAACGGTAGCTTAGGCGCTGTACTTGTTTGCCTCGCCGAAGGTGCCGCCCTCGACAATCCAGCCGTCCTTCATGATGACGTCCATGTTGTCGGTGTTGAGCACGTGGATGTCGGCGGCGACGTCACCGTTGACGACCAGCAGGTCGGCGCACTTGCCGGCCTCGATGGAACCGGTCTCGTCCTCGATGTGGCACATCTTGGCACCGTTGAGAGTGGCACAGGTGATGGTCTCGACCGGGGTGAAGCCGATCTTGTCGACGAACTCGTACATCTCCTCGATGGAGCAGGTGCCGTACGGGGTGACGAAGGAGAAGGAGTCGGAGCCGATCGTCATGACGACGCCGCGCTTCTTGGCCTCGCGCAGGCAGTCGTAGTTGCGCTGCAGCTCCTTCTCGACCAGGGTGCCCTCGTACTTGTCGTGCAGCTCGGGGACGTAGACGGGCGGATAGGTGGCGTACCAGGTGGGCAGGAAGGCGATCGTCGGGGTGAAGAAGGTGCCCTGCTCGGCCATGAGGTCCATGGTACGCTCATCGATATCGAAGCCGTGAATCAGCTGCTCGCAGCCAAAGCGAACGGAATCGTAGGCAGCGGCGTGGTTGTTGTAGCAGTGGCTCCACACGGGGATGCCGACCATCTTTGCCTCTTCGACCACAGCCTGAATCTCCTCGGAGCAGTAGTGCTGGTCGCGGCCGGAGTCCCAGCGCCAGATGCCGCCACCGGTAGCCCAGATCTTGATGGCATCGGGGTTCTCACGCAGGCGACGACGGACGGCCTTGCGCAGATCCCAAGGACCGTCGACCTGATCGCCCCAGGGGTGCGATTCCTTGTTGAGCTCCTGGCTGCAGTGGTGGGAGTCGCCGTGGCCGGCAACACGGCAGAAGCCAAGGCCGGTGGCCAGAACGCGCGGGCCCTTGAAGACGCCCTTGTCGATGCAGTCACGGATCTGGATACCAAAGCGGCCGATCTCGCAGACGGTGGTGAGGCCGTGGGTGAGGCAGTCGTAGGCCTGCTTGACGGCGACGGCCTGCTTCTCGAGGAGCGGCTGCATGACCCAGTCGGTGTCATCGTCGGTCAAGTTGCCCGAGAAGTGCAGGTGGGTGTCGATCAGGCCGGGAAGGACGGTCTTGCCGGCGGCGTCGATGACCTCAACGCCCTCGGGAAGGTCCTGCATGGCGCCGGCGTACTCGATCTTGCCGTTGTCGTCGACGAGAACGAGGGAGTTCTCGACCGGCTCGGCACCGGTACCGTCGATGAGCTTGCCGCCAACGATTGCATACTTAGTGGACATGGTTCCTCCTTATGGATCCATATAGTGGGCGAGACCGTGTTGGGTTAAGGCCTCACAAAGCTACCCAAGTGGTGCCGGGTTCGGTGCGCGGAAGAGAGGGGCCCGCGCACCTGATCCGCCCCGGCTAGGCGTTACTTTTTGCGGGAATTGGTGAAAGCCATGAGGGCCAGGCCAATAGCCAACCAGCCGATCACGATGCTCCACTCCACCATGTTGAGGGAAGCGGGAGAGAACGGAATCACGAGCAGGCCGATGATGATGGCGCAGGCAGCGATAGCGAGGCCGATGCCAAACTTGCCGCCGGGCACCTCGTAGGGACGAGGCAGGTCGGGCTCGGTGAAGCGCATGCGCAGGCAAGCGAGGGCGACCATGCCGCAGGAGAAGATGAAGGCGAGAGCCGACACGTTGGTCAGGGGGATGAGCATGTTCTTGCCCAGGAACGGACCGACGACGGTGATGACGCCCAGGACGACGCAGGCGAGCTTGGGGGCGCCGGACTTGGGGTCGACCTCGGCGAACTGCTCGGGCAGCTGGCCCTTGCGGCCCATGGCGAGCATGATGCGGCTCGTGGCGCCGTAGAAGGAGTTCATCGGGCCCATGGGTCCAAGCGTTGCGATGACGAGCATGGCCAGGTACAGGAGCATGTTGATGCCCTTGAGGCAGGCGAGCGCGGGAACCGGGCTCTTAACGAACTCATGCCAGTCGAGGATGGTGCCGAACGAGTAGATGCAGACCATGTAGAAGCCGCCGGCGGCCAGCAGGGCCAGGGAGATGATCTTGCCGAACTTGTTCCAGTTGAGGCCCTCGGCTGCTTCCTCAGCCTGCTGAGGAATGGTGTCGAAACCGGCGTAGAAGAACGGGGTCAGAACCAGTACCGACACGATGCCGGCGACCAGGCTGGTGCCCTCGGTAGCGGCCTTACCGCCGCCAGCACCGGTGACCTGGGAGAACACGGGCATGGCGTTGTCCGGCGAGCCGGTGAACAGCGAGACGCCCATGGCGAGCAGCATGCCGCAGAGCAGGGCCTTGGTCAGGAAGGCTTGGAGCTTGGCGGCCGAGCTGGCACCGCGGAAGTTGAGGAAGATGACGTAGACTGCAAAGCCGAGCGCGATCAGCGTCGGGAACAGGTAAACGTCGGCGCCCAGGATGGTGTAGAGCTTGACGGCGCGCAGCCACTCAAGACCGGGCAGGCTGCCGAACATCTCGGACACGAGGGTCGAGATGGCGATGGCCTCCCACGGGCACAGGATGCCGTTGCCCAGGGCAAGGAGCCAACCGGTGATGTAGCTCAGCGTACGGCCAAAGCTACGATCGACGTACTCGACGATGCCGCCCGAGATGGGGATGGCAGCCGTGAGCTCACCGAAAACAGCTCCGACGGGCACGAGGAAGATTGCACCCAAGAGGAATGCGATCATAGCGGGAACGGGACCGCCGCCCACGACCATCCAGTCGCCGACCTGCAGAACCCAACCGGTACCGATAATGGCACCGAAACCGATGGTGAAGAAGTTCCAGAGCGAAAGCGTTTTCTTCATGCCGCCGTTATCCTCGACTGCAACTTCTGCGTTCTTGTCCGCCATTGTTCCCCTCCTTTCCTTTTTGACGCCCCTTGACGTCACCCCTTGCGCGGTCCGTTTCGCCGCGCTCTTTTATTTCGTGGCTTTAAGATACGGCCTTGGCACAGCAGCGCCGCTTGTAGCTCGACCGAAGGCAGAACTGCAAAACGAGCGGCACCGTTTTTGGGACGAACGGCACGGTTTGCCGCTCATTGTTGTCGCCCGTCCGACGGGCGTACGCTCATCGGACGCATATAGAGTTGTTTTTGAGGCCGTGTGTTTTGCGCCTTTCGTACCGTTTACCGAGCTTTTGACGCGCAGACCCATTTGTTGCACATCTTTTTTGTAGGATAGACAGGTTATACATGAGACAAGGCGGTACGAATGGCATACGGATACAACGACGGTGATCAACGGCGACAAAGCGTTCGCCTTGCTGGCCGCACCACGCCGACGCCCAGAAGTGCCACGAGCAGCAATCCGCAACGCCCTCAAGAGCAACCCAGGCCTTCGTCTCGGCAGCAGACAAACAGAACACGGCAGAGTGGCCGTCCGAGCACGGGCACAAGCGCACAGCAAGATAGCCGCTTGGGCGCGCGCACTCG
>CABUVC010000031.1 GCA_902494855.1 uncultured Collinsella sp. | reverse complement strand
GCCCGCGGCTCAGTCGATTTTGACACGGCCGAGATTCGCGCTCTATTGGATGAGGACGGAGTGCCCGTGCAGATTGTGGCGCGTGAGCGTTCGTGTGCCACGTCGCTTATCGAGGAAGCCATGCTACTCGCCAACGAGTGCGTTGCAGAGTGGCTGGCAGACCGTGATACCGAGGCCTGCTATCGCGTGCATGAGGATCCGAGCCCCGATAGCCTGCACGGTGCCGCCGTTGCGCTGGCGCAGCTAGGCATCATCGACGATCGCCGTGCTGCCGGTATCGCCCTGGGGAGTCCCGATGAGCTACAGGCTGCAGTTGATGCTGCCGCCGGTACGGCCAACGCACCGCTCGTCAACACGCTGCTTCTGCGCAGCATGCAGCGCGCACTGTACAAGCCGCGCAACGAGGGCCACTTTGCGCTCGCCGCGCCGTGCTACTGTCACTTTACGAGTCCCATCCGTCGCTACCCCGATCTGGTGGTGCACCGCGTGCTCAAACTGCAGTTGGCCTATGAGCAGCTCGGCGGCAAGGACGCCCTGGTCCGTACGCCGCGGCTGATCGGCAAGGGGCGCGAGTCGCTGCCGCGCATTCTGCCGCAGATCTGCCGCGCATGCAGCGATGCCGAGCGCGCGGCAGATGCCGCTAGCCATGCGACGCAAAAGATCAAGATTGCCCAGTACTATGAGGACCGTCTGGGCGAGCGCTATGCCGGAACCGTCTCGTGGGTTAGCAGCATGGGTCTCTTTGTGCGCTTGGACCTGACGCAGGTCGAAGGCTTGGTTTCGATCAAGAGCCTGGGCAACGAGTGGTTCGAGTTCGACGAGGACGCGCTTACGCTGACGGGCGCCGACACGGGGACTCGCTATGAACTGGGCCAGCGCGTGATTATCGAGGTCTCGCGCGTCAATACCACGCGTGGGCACTTGGACTTTAAGCTTATCCATTAGCCAAATCTCGACTCATGGCGGGAGAGCGGAGGGCGGTCTTTCGGGGCCGCCCTCCGCATTTGGATCATGGCTACCTTGCCGTCTGCTCGGCCGCCCGCTTACCTGCTATTTGAGAGGTAAAACCTACCAAAATAAACCTGTCCCTTTTTGGCAGGTTTACAAGAAAGCGGGGATGAGATGGCGACGGTGTATGGTTATGCGCGGGTGAGTTCGCGCGATCAGAATCTTAATCGGCAGCTGGATGCGCTGGGCGCCTATGGCGTGGGCTCGGCGAATATTTATGCCGACCATGCGAGCGGCAAGGACTTCGATCGACCGCGCTATCGCGAGCTGCTGCACGTCCTGGGAGACGGGGACGTGCTGGTGGTGCTTTCTATCGACCGACTTGGTCGTAATTACTCCGAGATTCTTGAGGAATGGCGTCGCATTACCAAGGAGCTCGGGGTTGCCATTGTGGTGTTGGACATGCCATTGCTTGACACGCGCGCCAGGGCAAGCGGCACGCCGGATGTGACTAATGCCCTGATTGCCGATATTGTGCTGCAACTGCTGAGCTACGTGGCGCAGGTGGAGCGCGAGAATATCCATCGGCGCCAAGCGGAGGGAATTGCAGCGGCGCGGGCGCGAGGGGTCCGTTTCGGTCGACCTCGCAAGCCGTGCCCTCCTCAGTTTGATCTGGTACGGGATAGCTATGAGGCGGGCGATATTACCCGCAGCCAGGCAGCAAAGTGCCTGGGCGTGTGCGTGGGGACGTTTGATCGCTGGATGCGCGAGGCGGGGTAGGGGTTTGCGCCGCTTTGGCGCTTCCTGTTGCGATTCAAATTTTGATACGGTGACGATGTCATTTGGGGCTACACTCGCTGATATTCAAAAAAGGAGGTAGGCCCTTGGCGCGCGTAAAACAAATAATCGGATGGACCGCGATCGTTCTGTTTACTGCAACGCTGGTGGGCATCTGGGTGCTGACGGAGCAAAATGCGGTGGAGACGTCGTTGCTGAGCGAGTCCACCGCGCGTGTGGTGGAGGGTCAAGCTACGGGCGTACAGGCTGCCGATGTCGCGGGTGAAGCTCAGACCGAGAACGGGATGACCGGGGGCACCGATTCGGCTGCTTCGAATGTCCGGTCTGGCCGACTTGCTTCCATTCGCATGTGGGTGGGCACGAACGTCCGTCGCGTTGCCCATACCGTAGAGTTTTTCTTCGTCGGATTGTTCGCCTCGGTGGTCGTGGTTTGCTTTTCCAGGCGTCCGTGGAGCGTATGCTCCCGTTGCGTGCCCGTGTTGCTCTTTTGTGCCGTCTGCTCCGTTGGCGATCAGGTGCATAAGATCTTTGTTCCCGGCAGGCATTTCGACGTTATCGACTTAGGATTCGATGCTGCGGGCTATGTCACCGCGATGCTGCTGGTATTGCTGGCAGCGGTGTTGGTGCGCCATGCGACTCGGCCGATCGGCGCCCATGCGAGGCGCTAGCCGGTAACAAGCCCGTTTTTGATAATGCGATCTTGTTGAATTATTTTGTGTCGCGCGTATTTCCGAGCGGTCGGATTTGAGGGGCGAGCGGTAGAACGCTCGCCCTTTGTGCGCCACGATGCGGCACAATGTACCGTAAAAGCTGTTTATATCCGGTACGAATCGTTCGTTGGTCTTTAATTCTTCTCAACGGAGGTGTTTGAGATGGCAAACGGATTGCTTTTGCGGCTTCGCGAGCGTGAGCTCAGCGCGAGCCCGGCGGAACGCAATGTCATCGCATATGTAAGCGCTCATCCGCACGAGGTGGTCGGGCTGTCCGTCCGCGGTCTTGCCGATGCCACGTTCTCCTCGCCCTCGAGCATTTTGCGCTTTTGCAAGCGCTTGGGTTTTGCGGGCTACAAGGAGTTCCAGCGCGAACTGATTGCCGAGCTGGCGCTCTTGGGTGACAAGAAAGACGTTGCCCTCGAGGACATCTCCATGGATGACAGCGTCGAACGTATCGTGGGGAAGGTGATGAAAAGCAACGTGCGCACGATCGAAGCGACGGCGCGAACGCTCGATTACACCGTCTTGGAGCGATGCGCGGCCCGTCTTAAGCGGGCACGCGCGGTCAATCTGTTCGGTATCGGTGCCTCTCGTTTGGTCGCGCACGATCTGGCGCAAAAGCTCATGCGTGTCGACAAAGAGTGCCATCTGTACGACGACTGGCATGATCAGCTCTTGTGTGCCAAGAACATGCATGAGGGCGATATGGCAATCGCCTTTAGCTACTCGGGCTTGACGCAAGAGGTGCTGGACTGCACCGCCGAGGCTCAACGTCACAACTGTCCCGTTGTGGCCGTTACCAAAGTAGATGGATCATCCAAGCTTGCCACCATGGCCGATGCCGTGCTCGGCGTCGCTGCGAGCGAGCCCTTGGTCCGCAGCGGTGCCATGGCTTCGCGTATGGCCCAGCTTATGGTTGTCGATGCCCTGTACGCTGCTTACGTTGCCAGCGACTACGAACGGGCGACGCATGTCATTAAGCAAAACTACATCGAGAAACAGGAAAGATGAGGTGAATGAAATGCTCGATTTAACAAAATTCACGACCGAACAGCGTAACCAAAGGTCTATGGACCTCGATACGATGACATCGCTGCAAATCGTCACGACGATGAATGATGAGGATCTTCGTGCCGTCCAGTCGGTCACGAAGGTGTTGCCCCAGGTTGCCACAGCAATCGACTGGGCTGCTGAGGCACTCGAGCGCGGCGGGCGCGTCTTTTACATGGGCGCAGGCACCAGCGGTCGTCTGGGTGTACTCGACGCTTCGGAGTGTCCGCCCACGTTTGGCGTGTCACCCGATCTGATTGTCGGGCTCATTGCCGGAGGCGAGACGGCGTTTATCAAGGCTGTCGAAGGTGCCGAAGACAGCGAGGAGCTTGGCGCGAGCGACCTGCGGGAGCGTGGACTCTCGGACAAGGATCTTGTCGTTGGCCTGGCGGCAAGCGGTCGTACTCCCTATGTGGTGGGCGGCCTTGTGTACGCCAAGGCAACTGGGTGCAAGACCATTGCAATTGCCTGCAACCAAGGGTCGAAGATCGGGGAGAGCGCAGATCTTGCCATTGAACCCGTGCCCGGTCCCGAGGTACTGACCGGCTCAACGAGGCTCAAAGCGGGAACGGTTCAAAAGCTCATTCTCAACATGATTTCGACCGGTGCCATGGTCAAGATCGGCAAGGTATACCAAAACCTGATGGTCGATGTGCAGCAGACGAACGAGAAGTTGGTGGTGCGCGGCCAGAACATCGTGATGGAGGCGACCGGCTGCACGCGCGAGTGCGCTATTCAGGCGCTTGCAGATGCCGGCGGCCACGTAAAAACCGCTATTGTCTCGGTACTGCTGGACTGCGATGCCGAGCAGGCTGCGGTAGCTCTTGAGCGAGCGAGAGGCCATGTCCGTGCTGCGGTGAGTGGCCATGAGAAGAGCAATGCCGACGCCCAATAGGTGCGCGGCGTGAGCTGATATGACATCCAGACGAGATACCCAATACAAGGAGGAGTTATGACGAACAAAGAGCTGGCTCAAAAGCTGCTGGACCTTTTGGGCGGTAAAGACAACGTGCTCGCAAACGCGGCGTGCATGACGCGCCTGCGCGTGACCGTCAAAGACGCGGGCAACGTCGACACGGAGGGCATTAAGGCACTCGACGGCGTGATGGGCCTGGTCGAGGACGACACGATGCAGATCGTGCTGGGTCCGGGCAAGGTGAATAAGGTGCTCGAGGAGTTCTCCAAGCTCACTGGCCTTGCGAAAGGCGTTGCCGACGAGAGCGTGGTTGACGCTGCGGCCACAAACAAGGCCGCGCAGAAGGCCAAGTACGAGTCTAAGCCGGTTCAGGCCTTCCTCAAGAAGATTTCCAATGTCTTCGTCGCCCTGCTTCCCGGCATCATTGCGGCTGGCCTCATCAACGGTATCTGCAACGTCATCAACGTCTCGACGGCAGGCGCGCTTGCAGGCGAGTGGTGGTACCAGGGCATTCGTTCCATGGGCTGGGCCCTGTTTGCCTATCTGCCCATCTTGGTGGGCTATAACGCGGCACGTGAGTTTGGTGGCTCCGCTGCGCTGGGCGGCATCGCCGGCATGATGTGTATCGCCAGCAGTGCCATGCCCCTGCTTGCGCCTGGCGCGGCCGATCCTGCCACTGCCATTCTGCTGCCGCTCACCAATGCGCAGTACAACCCCGCAGCGGGCGGCATGATCGCGGCTCTCATCGCTGGCGCATTTTTTGCCTGGATGGAGCGTCAGATTCGCAAGGTTATGCCCAACGCACTCGACACGTTCTTGTCCCCGCTGCTGGTGCTCATCATCGGCGCCTTTGCTCTGATGCTCGTCATCCAGCCGGTTGGCGCATGGCTGACGACTGCCATCTTTAGCGTTTTGACCTTTATCTTCGAGAAGCTGGGCGTCCTGGGCGGCTATATCCTGTCGGCAGGCTTCTTGCCGCTGGTGTCCGTCGGCCTGCATCAGGCGCTCACGCCGATCCACGCTATGCTCAACGATCCCGACGGCGCTACCAAGGGTATCAATTACCTGCTTCCCATCCTTATGATGGCTGGCGGCGGTCAGGTCGGTGCCGGTCTGGCGCTGTACTTTAAGACCAAGAACGCCAAGCTCAAGAAGTACGTCGCAGAGTCTATTCCCGTTGGAATCCTGGGTGTGGGCGAGCCTCTGATGTATGCTGTTACGCTGCCGCTCGTTCGTCCGTTTGTGACGGCCTGCCTGGGTGCCGGATTTGGCGGCGCGCTCGCGGCGCTGCTTCACATCGGCACGGTTTCTCAGGGCGTTTCCGGTCTGTTTGGCCTGCTGATCGTCGTTCCTGGCCAGCAGCTCGGCTACGTTGCCGCTATGCTGCTTGCCTATGCCGCCGGCTTTGTCCTGACGTGGTTCTTCGGTGTCGACGAGCAGAAGATCAACGAGTTCTTTGGCGAGTAGTTTGATATCGCGAGCCGTGTTGCTCAGGGCTCGCGGCGCGCGGCAGATTTCTTGATGCTATGGTTGTGCCGGCGGGGCTAACTGCTCCGCCGGCCTTTTTTAAAGGAGCGTTGAAGCGTGAAAACGGGTATTTCGATTTATCTTTCCAGCCCTCTGCAGGATATTGAGCGGACAATTGAGCGTGGTGCCGCGGCGGGTGCGCGCTATGTGTTCACCTCGCTGCATATTCCCGAGGATGGGGGAGCGGCGTATGCCGATAAGGTCCGTCATGTGCTGTCGCTGCTTTCCGCCCGCGGCATTGCGCTCATTGCCGATGTGGGGCCTCGCACGTGCGATTTGCTCGGGCTTGAGCGCATCGAGGACCTGCGCGATCTGGGGTTGGAATACCTTCGTTTGGACTATGGCTTTAGCGCCCAGCGGGTCGCGGAGCTGTCCGGTGTATTTCGCATTGTGGTCAATGCATCGACGGTGAGTTCTGATGAAATCGCATCGTGGCGTGAGGCCGGTGCCGATGTGACTCGTTTTGCCGCCTGCCACAATTTTTACCCCAAGCCTTATACCGGTTTAGCTCTGGAGGACATTGCTCGGGTGAATCTTCGTCTTGCGGCGCTTGGATTCGAAATCATGGCTTTTGTGCCGGGTGATGCTAACGTTCGCGGGCCAGTATTCGAGGGACTGCCGACGGTCGAGGCGCAGCGCGGTCGCGCGTTAAAGGTTGCTCTCAATATGCTTGAGCTTGCACATGGCGCCGATTGCGACATTGTGTTGGTCGGCGACCCCGATCTTTCCGATGCGGGCTGGGCGCAGTTTGCTCAAGTTTCCGCCGGATACGTGGACCTGCAATGCGAGCTTGAGCCCGGTTATGCCTATGTGCGCGGGCAGATTCATCACGACCGGCCCGACTCGAGTGTCCTCATCTTTAGGTCTCAGGAGTCGCGTACGACGCTTAAGCCGGATTCCGTGCCGATGGATGCCGGTGCCGGCCTGTCACGAAAGACGGGGTCGATCGCTGTGAGCAATAGCGGCTATGGGCGCTACGAAGGCGAGCTTGAGATTGCGCGGGTCGATCTTCCCGGTGACGAGCGCATGAACGTTGCGGGTCATATCACGCCCGAGGCAATGGAGCTGCTGCCGTTCATCAAACGCGGATTCGGGGTACGGTTCGTTTAGCGTGTGACCCGTGGGCTACAATTGGCCCATCATGCGAAGGCGCCTCGTGTGGCGTGTGCCTGCGTTGGCCGATCTATATTCGGAGGATTTCCATGACCGTACTGTTTGTTGAATATCCCAAGTGCTCGACCTGTAAGAAGGCCAAGGCATGGCTGGACGAACACGGGGTAGAGTATATCGACCGCGATATCGTTTTGGACAATCCCACGGCTGATGAGCTTGCGACCTGGATTGCTCGTTCGGGACTGCCGGTGCGGCGCTTCTTTAATTCGTCGGGCATGAAATATCGAGAGCTGGGCCTGAAGGCGCGTCTAGATGCGGGCATGACGGATCGGGAGTGCTACGAGCTGCTGGCGACCGACGGCATGCTGGTCAAGCGTCCGCTGTTGGTGGGCGACGACTTTGCGATTCCCGGCTTTAGGGAATCGGCTTGGGTCGAGGCGTTGCTGTAGCGGCTGCGGAAAGTGCGACCCGTTTTGAGCTTCGATTACGGGATACGGTTTCCGGTTGAGGGCTCGATGGGAAAGTGGGGACCGGTTTGAGCTTGAAATCTGGGACGCACTTTCCGCCGGCAGGCTTGCCCCAGTCAGTCCTCCAACTGCGCCCATTCGTGCGGATCGTAGACCTTTACGTGCTTGTTGGGCTTGCCGCTCCAGTACTCCTCGTCCATAAAGGGCAGATATGCCTGAACGCCGGGGCAGATAAAGGGGATCCGCTGCTGTTGCAGTCGCTCGCGCTGGCGCTGCTCCAGGTGCGCCTCGGATATGACGGTCGGCATACCGGACAGCTCGACGAGGCTTGCCTGGATTCGCTTAAGGTCGGGGAGTCCCGCGTGCCATGACATCCGCATGATCAAAAAGGATGCACGGCGGTATTTTGCCTGCATCACCGTGATGGCGGGGCGCAGAGTGGGATGGATTTTGTCCCGTTCGGGCCAAAGGTCAGCAGTGATCTCGAGGCCCAGGGTCTCCCATAGGTAATCAAGCTCTTCGTCCATGGCGCCTCGATATCTACGTGATCATTGATACTTCGATTGTGTTGCCTGGTGCTATCGTTTTCGCGGTAGAATCTGCCAACGGTTGACGGCTACCGCTCGCGGCGTTTTGCCCTTCGTGTACAGCGGTCGGCTTCACAGGTCCTTCACGGGTTGGACTAAATTAGGCCAATTTGACTGAATTTCAAAAAAGTCAAAATTGGGGCTTGCGTCACGGCCGGACTTCCCGTATATTTCTTTCTTGCGCAAAGGCACAGCCGAGCGCAGCGATGCAGTCATTGGGATGTCGTCTAATGGCAGGACAGCGGATTCTGGTTCCGTCAATGGGGGTTCGACTCCCTCCATCCCAGCCATTGCATTTGCTACATATGGCCCGTTCGTCTAGCGGTTTAGGACGCCGCCCTCTCAAGGCGGAGATCACCAGTTCGAATCTGGTACGGGCTACCAAAATTGAACGCCCGGGCCTCGTTAGAGACCCGGGTTTTGTGTATTGACCGATATTTAAGGCGCGCGTTGAGTCTGCCGCCCGGACCGAGGAGTTGTCATGGACCTGCCTATCAGCTTGGAAGACATCACGTATGCCGAGAACTATCTGGCGCAGGGCGACCTGGCTACGGCGACGCCGCTGCTTGAGCGTCTGGTGGAGCTCGCCGAGGAGTATATCGACGCTGAGTGCAAGACGGAGGAGAAGCGCCAGTACTTTAGCTTCGACAGCAAGTTTGAGCGCCTGGCCTATCGCCGTGTGGAGAAGGATCCGCGCGAGCTGGTGCAGGTCGAGGTTCCCTTTGACCGCCTGTACTCCGACATGGCGTTTGCCTACATTCGCCAGCAGGATTATGTGAGTGCTCGGAATGCCCTGATGCAGGCCGTGCGTTGGGATCCCATGAACTGCAACTATCGCTTGGACTTGGCCGAGCTGTTCCGCGCGCTCGAGGACAAGCAGGAGTGGGCATCGCTCTCGTTCTCGGTGCTGGAGCGCGCGAGCGACGGTAAGTGCGCCGCACGCGCCTACACCAACTTGGGTCAGTACTTCTTGGAGCCCGAGACCGAGAACATTTCGGCTGCCGTGGGCTGCGCGCGTCTGGCGCTGCGCCTGGCGCCCAATGATGCGCATACGACGCGCCTGCTCAACAAGATCCATACCACCTATCCGGATGCCGCGGACGAGAGTGACGACCATGTGATGGGTGAGCTCGCCCTGCAGGGCGTGCCGACCTCGCCTTCGGCCGAGATCGCCATCTGCCTGATCATGTGCGCGACCGATGCTGCAAGCGACGGCGACAAGCAGGAGGCTACGCGTCTGACGGTCCGTGCCCGCGACCTGGTGGGCGAGGAGGCATGCGCGGCGATTATCAAGCTGGTGCGCGAGAGCGATGCCGAGCTTAATGCCGAGCGCAGGGCAAAGCGCGAGGCTGCGGGCTCAAACGCCAATGGCGCCAAGGAGGCCGGCGATGCCCAGTAAGCGCGAGCGCAAGCTCATCTCCAAGAATCGCTCGGCACATCATGAGTACTTTATCGATGAGACGTTTGAGTGCGGCATTGAGCTGAGTGGCACCGAGGTCAAGTCGATTCGCGAGCGCGCCTGTCAGATCACTGACACTTTTGCGCTGATTCGTGGCGGCGAGTGCTGGCTCGTTGGCCTGCATATTCACCCTTATAGCCATGGTGGCGTGTGGAACCGCGATCCTGATCGCCGTCGTCGTCTGCTGCTACACCGCAAGGAGATTGACTTTCTCGACGGCAAACTTCGCAACCGTGGTTATGCGCTGGTACCGTTGGAGCTCTACTTTAATACCGACGGCCGCGTAAAGCTGCTGCTGGGCCTGGGCCGAGGCAAAAAGCTCTACGACAAGCGCGAGGACATGGCCAAACGCGATGTTCAACGCGAAATCGATCGCGCCCTTAAAGAACGCAACCGCTAGGAGCGAGTTCACGGGAAGGTGCCCTACCGCGCCCGCCCCGTCCTCCTTGCTGTTTTGCCATATATTTCCAAAAGACGGCGTCCGTTATGGGCGCCGCTTTTTATGGGTACATACAGCCTTAAGGTTCAATCCCGGGCTAGGGGAGTACTTGTTATGGACAAAACTGCGTTCTTTACCATGCCGAGTGGGCTCTATGTGGTGAGCGCTGCGGCAGACGGGCTGCGCGCCGGCTGCGTCATCAATACGGCGGTGCAGGTGACGTCCATGCCGCCGCGCATTTCGGTTGCCGTGAACAAGGACAACGTCACCTCGGGCGTCATCGCATCGGCCAAAGCGTTCGCGCTGACCGTGATCGATCAGACTGCCGACATGCTCTACATCGGTAACTTTGGGTTCCGCACCAGCAGCGATTATGACAAGTTTGCCAAATACGAGACCCGCGAGACGGCTCTGGGCATGCCTTATGTGCCCGAGCACGCGGCGGCTCTGTTTAGCTGCCGTTTGATCGACACTGTGGATGTGGGCACGCATCTACTGTTTATCGGCGAGGTCGAGGATGCCGAACGCCTGAGTGACGAGACGCCGCTCACCTACGATTACTATCACAAGGTCCTAAAGGGCAAGACGCCTCCGAAGGCGTCCTCGTATCAAGGCTAGAAATGTTTTAAAAATACTTGCATTATATTATTGAGAATCTATACTGATAAATGAAGTACATCACCAGTCACGTTCGAGAGGAGAACATCATGGCTGAGGAGAAGAAGACGTATAAGTTCGTGTGCGTCGTTTGCGGTTACGAGGTTGAGGTCGATACGCCCGAGCTGCCCGAGGATTATGTGTGCCCGGTGTGCGGCGTCGGTCCCGATCAGTTTGAGCTCGTCGAGGAGTAGCTCGCAGACACACGGCTCGTATCAACGCATAGCTCTGTCCAAGGGCCTCGGTCGAATTCTCGGCCGGGGCCCTTTTCCTCCGTCCCCAAGGGATCACGGTTGCTGTTGGCCGATCCTGTCTGTTGTGAGTCCGGTCGACCTTTTGTCTTAATCTGTAACGTCTAACGGCTCAAAACGGGTCTTCCTGTTACAGATCGAGACGTTTGCCTGGGTAGGTGCCCCCGCCCCATTACATCCCTGCCAACAACACGACATCGAGAATCGTCACGATGGCACCGATCCCTACAAGCAGCGCGTTGAGTGGACGCGAGTTGGCGAATTTGCCCATGACGCGGGGTGAACTGGTGAGCCGTATGAGCACAAAGACCGTAATCGGCAGTTGAAGCGACAGCAGTGCCTGACTCCAGATGAGACCTTCAAAAGGATTTGGAACGACCAGGCACGCCGCCACTGCTCCGGCGAAACAGGCCGCCACCCCGATCGAGGAATGTCGGTCGTGGATGTCGTATTCCTCGTCGAACATGCCCGCGGTGATGGTGCCTGCCGCCATGCCCACCGTCACACTACTCGATATGCCCGCAAACAGCAGTGCCACCGCAAAGATGGTCGAGCTTGCCGGGCCCAGAATGGGGGAGAGCGTGGCCGCTGCGACGGCGAGGTCGTCTACGACCATGCCGTGCGCAAAGAAGGTCGTTGCGGCCAGGATGACCATGGCCGAGTTGATTGCCCAGCCCACGCCCATCGAAAAGAGCGTGTCGAAGAGCTCGTAGCGCAGACGTTCTTCGATAACCTGCTCGCCTTGGCCTTCGAAGTGCATGGATTGGATGACCTCGGAGTGCAGAAAAAGGTTGTGTGGCATAACGACCGCACCCAGGACGCTCACGATAATCGCGGCAGAGCCAGTGGGCATACTAGGCGTGATCCAGCTTGCGGCGGCTTGCGGCCAGTCGACCTTGACTAGTGCAAGCTCGGCCAAAAACGAGAGTCCTACCACGCCTACGAAGGCGATGATCCAGCGTTCGGCATGCTTGTAGGAGTTCGTCATGAGCATCGCCATCGATACTGCCGCCACGATGACGCAGCCCGCGCGCACGGGCAGCCCAAAGAGCATTTGAAGGGCAATCGCGCCACCCAGGACTTCGGCCATGGCGGTGGCGACAGTCGCGAGATAGGCGCTGCCGAGCACCGCGCGTCCCACGATGCGGGGGAGAAAGCGGGTCGTGGCCTCGGCAAGGCAGGCGCCCGTGGCGATGCCCAAGTGCGCCGCGTTGTGCTGCAGCACGATGAGCATAATCGTGGACAGCGTGACCACCCACAGCAGCGCGTAGCCAAACTGCGAGCCCGCGGCCATATTGGAGGCCCAATTGCCCGGGTCGATAAAGCCGACGGTCACGAGCAGCCCGGGGCCGATATGCCGCGCAATGTCTAGGCCTCCGTGACCACCGGTGCGTCGGGAGCCAAAGTGTTGTTTGAGATGGTTGAGCATGGTGCGCTCCTGTGTATGGGCGGCGTGACGTCGCATCTGGGTCGTGCGGCGCCACGCGTCGGATTTGGGTTGGGGCTACTTGTGCGCTTTGCCCTGATTGGCCACGG
>CABUVC010000030.1 GCA_902494855.1 uncultured Collinsella sp. | reverse complement strand
GGTCGGGCGTGCGCATAAGCGCCGAGCCCTCGCCCTTGGCAACGACCTTGCGAGCCGGGCAGGCCATATTGATATCAATGAGCGACAGGCGATCGCCCACGCGCTCCTCGACGGCAGCGACGGCACTCGCAAACTGATCGGGCTTGGAGCCAAAGAGCTGCACACAAATCTGCTGTTCCTCGTCGGCCGGCAGCACCAGGCGCCACGTCTTATTGCTGGCATAGGCAAGGCCCGCCACGCTCACCATCTCGCTGTAGGCAAGGTTGGCACCGCGGCGGCGGCACATGATGCGATAGGCGGGATCGGTCACGCCGGCCATGGGAGCCATAAGGAACGGCTGCTCGGCATAGGCACCCAGCAGCCGCTTGCTGTATTCAGAAAGCGCCATGGACCTACTCGTCCACCTTGAGGATCGTCATAAACGCCTCCTGCGGGACCTCGACCGAGCCGATGGCCTTCATGCGCTTCTTGCCCTCTTTCTGCTTCTCGAGCAGTTTGCGCTTACGCGAGATATCGCCGCCGTAGCACTTGGCAAGAACGTCCTTGCGACGCGCCTTGACGGTGGAACGGGCGATGATCTTGTTGCCGATAGCACCCTGGATGGGCACCTCGAACAGCTGACGCGGGATGATCTCCTTGAGCTTGTCGCACAGGCCACGGGCCAGGCCATATGCCTTGTCCTTATGGACGATAAACGAAAGCGCGTCCACCTCGTCGCCCGAAAGCAAAATATCGAGCTTCACGAGCTCGGAGGGACGGTACTCGTTGAACTCGTAGTCGAGCGAGGCATAGCCCTTGGTGCGGCTCTTGAGCTGATCGAAGAAGTCCAAGATGAGCTCGGCGAGCGGCATATCGAAGCGCATCTCGACCGATTTGCTCGTCAGGTGGATCATGTCGGTTGTGACGCCGCGGTGCTCGATGGCGAGCTGCATGACGGCACCCGTGTACTCAGGCGGGCAGATGATCTTTGCCTTGAGGTAGGGTTCCTCGATACGATCGATGCGTGTGGCCTCGGGAAGGTCCTGCGGACTGCGGACATCGATCATTTCGCCGTCGGTCTTGTAGACGTGATAATCAACCGAGGGACTCGTGGCAATGAGGTCCAGGTTGAACTCGCGCTCCAGGCGTTCCTTGACGACTTCCATGTGCAGCAGGCCCAGGAAGCCCACGCGGAAGCCAAAGCCGAGCGCCACCGAGGTCTCGGGCTCCCACACCAACGACGGGTCGTTGACGTGCAGCTTATCGAGGGCGTCGCGCAGATTCTCGTAGTCCTTGTTGTCGATCGGGAACAGGCCCGTGTAGACCATGGGCTTGGCCTCGCGGTAGCCCGGAAGCGGCTCGGGGCAGGGGTTCGACGCCCACGTAAGGGTATCGCCCACGCGAACGGCCTCGGGATCCTTCAAGCCCGTGACCACATATCCGACCTCGCCGACCGTCAGCGCGTCGACCGGGGTCTCGGCAGGACGCTTGACGCCCACGCCGTCGACCAAAAAGTCGCCCTTGGCTTGCATCATAAGCAGGGTATCGCCCTTTTTGATGGAACCATCAAAGACGCGCACCGTGGCGACCACACCGCGATACTCGTCAAAGTACGAATCCAAAATGAGCGCTTTGAGCGGAGCGTTTGCATCGCCCTTAGGCGGCGAAATCAAAAAGACAATGGACTCCAGCAGATCGTGAATGCCCTCGCCGGTCTTGCCCGAGACGCACACAGCATCATCGGCAGGGATCGCCAGGTCATCCTCGATCTCGGTCTTAACCTCATCGGGATGGGCCGAGGGCAGGTCGATCTTGTTGATGGCCGGCACAATGTCCAGATTGGCGTTCATGGCGAGCGTCGCGTTGGAGACGGTCTGCGCCTCGACGCCCTGCGTGGCGTCGACAACGAGTACCGCGCCCTCACAGGCTGCCAACGAGCGCGAGACCTCATAGGTAAAGTCAACGTGGCCCGGCGTATCGATCAGATTGAACTGATACGTCTCACCATCGTCGGCGTCATAGGAAACGCGGACGGCATTGGACTTGATCGTAATGCCGCGCTCGCGCTCGATATCCATGGTGTCGAGCAGCTGCGACTCCATGTCGCGTTCGTCGACGGTATGGGTGAGCTCGAGGATGCGGTCACTGATCGTGGACTTGCCATGGTCGATGTGCGCAACGATCGAGAAGTTGCGGATGTGGGAAATGTCAATTGAAGTATTCATGCGGACTATCTTACCCGAGCGGTACAAAAAATGGAGCCTGCTCCATAAAACAGGCTCCATTTATGCGCGTAATCTGTGTGGTGTGAAATTTACAACTTAGGCGTTGATGCTGTTCACGAGCTTGGCAAGACCGGACTTGCGGTTGGAAGCCTGGTTCTTGTGGATAACATGCTTGGCGGCAGCCATGTCGAGACGCTTGGTGACGGTCTTGAGGGCAGCCTGGGCCTTCTCGGCGTCGCCCTCGGCGACGGCGGACTGGACGTGCTTGGTCAGCGTCTTGAGCTCGGACTTGACAGCCTTGTTACGCATGCGAGCTGCCTCATTGGTGCGGATACGCTTCTTCTGAGACTTGATGTTTGCCACTTCTGGAGTTCCTTTCGAGTTCCTTGCAAAAAATGTATGACACCTCTGAGACACGGTGAGGTCATGCAAGCGCCTACTATAGCACGCTCCCTCTCAAAGGGATAGAACGAATTTGTCAAATAGGCAGGTATCATCACGATTTTCTCAAGATGTTCGTAATCCAGAGCAAAAGCGCCGTCTGAGAATCGGCCGAACCCTTGAGCGCGAGCTCCACATCAACGGCACCCTCGAGCGCTGCGACGAGCTCGGTCATCGAAAAACGACGCGCCCAGGTAAGGTGATTCTTGACCTGCCAGGACTGGAGCTTGAGCGTTGCGGCCAGCTCGCGACCCCGCCCACGCGCGTCGAGCGCCTTGGCGACGATAAGCTCGCGAATGCGACCGCACAGCAATGTGTAAGTCCACACGTAGCTCTTGGAGGGCAGGAGCTTAAAGAGCTCGAGCGAACGCCGCATATCGCGAGCCGAGACGGCGTTGAGGAAGTCCCAGGGTTGGATCTCGGCCGTACGTACAATCCAGCGCTCAACATCGGCAAGTTCAATCTGGGGCGACTCGACCATCTGGGCAAGCTTAGCCAAGTCGTTATCGAGCATGCGCGTGTTTTCGCCCGAACGCGAGACGAGCTCCTCGGCGGCCGCCGTCGAAATCGACTTACCGCGCTGCGTCGCCATCTGCTGAACACGGCGCGGCAGTTCCCAGCGCTTGGTACCCGAGCAATCGACGATAGCCTTCTTGTCGATCTTGGCGATTGCCTTATACAGGCGCGTATTCTTGGCAAGTGAGTCGGCGATGATGAGGCAGACCGTTGTTGGGCTGGGACTCGCCAGATACCCAACGAGCGGCTCCGAGACCGCCTTGGCGAGCTTTGAGCAGCCATCGAGGATTACCAGACGAAACTCGCTGCCCATCGGAAAGGTGTTGAGCGATCCGATAATGGACTCGATATCGGGGTCCTTGGTCATGTCTCGCTCGTCGAGGTTGAACTCGACCATACCCGATTTTTCCAGACGCGCTTTCATACGCGAGACGGCGTGGTCGCGCTTAACTCCGTCGGTACCGACGATCAGATATGCCGGCAGCAAACCGGTTTCGGACATTGCGCTCCCCTCCCGCAGGCCTTCGTATTCGTTCCGTGCCATTTTAGCCCAGGGGCCCACCACACGCCAACGACGTCGTCACGGTCGCTGGCATCGCATCGCAAAGCCATTCGCAGTCGGTGTGACGGTAATGTCGCCGTGTTCGATGGTACACGAGAACACACCACCCGCTTCTTTAACGGCATCGATGCAGGCATCGGACGGATGGCCGTATCGATTCCCCTCGCCCGCGCTCGCGAGGGAAAGCTCGGGCTTCAG
Organism: uncultured Collinsella sp.; assembly: GCA_902494855.1. Lineage (GTDB taxonomy): Bacteria > Actinomycetota > Coriobacteriia > Coriobacteriales > Coriobacteriaceae > Collinsella. The sequence goes on along the minus strand of CABUVC010000030.1, from coordinate 8,697 downwards.
GACGCCCAGCAACTCGCCATCGACTGAAACCTTGGAGCCGTGATGCCCAAGTTTAAGGACATCGATGTCCCCCACCTCCTGCACGAATTCCCGCTCTTGGTCGAGCTCGGCATCACCGGTGAGAAGTATTCGCAGGCCCTTGCCTTCCTGAACATAAGAGAGCAGCAGGACAAGCGAGTCCTCATTTCCCTCGCCATCCACGGACTCGAATGGCCACATCACGCGGGCGCAAAATGAGCCAATGTCGATCGTATCCCCACGGCGCACCTGCCGATACTCCACGCCAGGTCGGTTCAGTACCTCGGCAGGAGCATCCTCCAGCGCATCCGCCGCCACGGCAATCGTTCCGACCGAAAACTGTTCGAGCACGGCAGGCAAACCACCCCAGTGGTCCTCATCCCAATGCGTCACAAAGACGGCATCGATATGGTGCACGTTATTGCGAACCAACGCCGCAACCACACGCTCGTCGAGCCCGCAGTCGACGAGAGCTACTGCGCCGCCTTGGCGGATAAGAATCGCATCGGCCTGGCCCACATCGAGCACCGTCACCGAAGGCGGAGCGAATCGATCCCAATAGACGTACGGAATCGCAGCCAAGAGCATCAGGCATGCAAGCCCCACCGCCATAGGACGTGCACGGGAACGCGGCCACCAGACCAGCAGAACCGCCAGAAAACACGGCACTAGGTAAATCCACATGCTATCGGGCGGCACGCTCACGTATGCACCCGGCACGGCGGCAAACAGCTGCTCGAAGAACAGCGCGCAACGGGCGGCAATCATGGGCACAACGAGCGCCCAAGTCCGCAACGGTCCCACGAGCGAAAAGGGAGCCAGCGCGATCGACACAGCGAGCAGAACGCTCACCACCGGACCGATGACCGCATTTGCCAACGGAGCAATGAGCGAGAATGTACCGAAGGCAGGAATGGTAATGGGAAGTGTCGCCAGTTGCGAGCACAGCGTGACGGAAAGCACGCTGGCAACGCCCGATGGCACACCTAGCTCACCCAACGCGTAGGTCGCATAGGGACAAAAGCACAGAATGGCTAAGACGCTGGCGCATGAAAGCTGAAAGCCCATCTCGAACAGCACCGTCGGCCGCAGTAGCACAAAGATGGACATGGTTACGAAGAGTGCCGAAAGGCCGTGCCGACGACGCCCCGCGCCGTTTACGACAAGCGTCACGAACACCATGCAGCACGCGCGCACGGCCGAGGGAGACGCGCCCGTAAAGGCAGCGTAGCCCACAAGCGTTATCGCCAATATCGCCCGCTGAAGACCACGTGAGCACCGAGTCTTTTGCAATACACCCTCGATTACAAACCCCACGATAGCCAAATGGCTGCCCGAGACTGCGATAAGATGCGCCGTTCCCGTCACCGAAAACCAGTCGCCCGCCGGCTGGGCGCGCAGCTCGGCCGAACGACCGCAGACGACACCGGCTATGAGCGCACGCGCCGGGTCGGTCGCAGGTGCGATGGACGCAAGCAGCCCATTTCGCAGCCGAAGCAGCGGCCTCGGAGAACCCTCATCGACCGACACAATCCGAACGGCTTTAACCTTGCGCACCTCGCCTCGAAGCACGCGCGATCGTCCATACGCATCGTTCTCAAAACGTGACACGCGACCGATAACACGCACGTGCGCCCCGACCTTAAACTCACGGTCACACGATAGGCGAACCGTTGCCAAGTTCTTACCGTCCGAGCGTGCCTCGCAGGTATAGGAATACACGTCGTCATTTATGGATGGGTCACCCTGCACGACAAACTCGAGACTGCTTGCCGCTCGACCGTCGAGCGTCTTCGAGGCGTTGAGCGCACCCACGGCCCACCACGCCGAAACGAACGCACCTGCTATGAGACCGACGGACGCGGCATACAGCCACCGCTTCAAAGGGGCAAGCCTCGCACAAGAGTGAGCCAGCACAACGAAAACCGCTGCCGCAACGGGAATGGCCCATAGCGGCCCGACCGCCGGCGCCCGCTCCCTCAGCAGCGCATCAGCGGCTATGCTGAGCACCAAGGCGCAGCTCACGCACATGCCGGCACACAGGGCCATCGTCCACGGAATCAGGGGCCGCGGAGGCATCACGTGCTCTCGCTCGGTCGCACTCATACGCAGATGCAATCTTTGATTTTGGCAAGCTTCTTCTCGCCGATTCCCGACACGCGCATCAGATCGTCAACCGAAGCAAAAGCACCGTTCTTTGTCCGCTCATCGATAATCGACTGTGCCATTGAGGGACCGATTCCCGAGAGCGTCTGCAGCTCTGCCGAGCTTGCCGTATTAATGTTTACTAGGCCTGTTGCGCCACCGACGCCTGATGATGCGGAAGTCCCACCATCAACACCGGCTTCCGCAATGGACACCTGCTGCTCCCCTACCGTTGGAACGTGAATTTTTTGTCCATCAGTGACCTTGGATGCACGATTAAGCCCCGTAACGTCTGCTTCGGGCGCCAGCCCGCCGGCGGCATCAATCGCCTGAGCCACCCGCGCCCCGTCTTTGAGGCGATATACACCGGGTGACACCACGGCGCCATCAACATCGACATAGACCTCTGCCGCGGCAGACGCCTTAGGCGAAGAGCCTTCAGATGTCTTTCCACTCGAAGCATCGCCGGATCCCGGCTCCACTAACGTGCCCGAACCATCAGTGCGCTCAAACGACACACCGCCGGCACCGCCGCCAAAGTTCGCCATTGCCAGTCCACTCGCCATCGCAATGACGACCAGCATCGCCATCACCACTGCCTTATGACCGAGCAGTTTGCCCGCCCAGCGGTCCATCTTTTTGACTCGTTCGTGTTGTTCGCGCTGCGCCATAGCAAAACCTCCCAACACCATCGTGTCAGGAAACGAACGCCGCAGTCTCCGCACGCCCACGCCGGTTTTCGCGGTCAAACCAAAAGTTAACCAAAACCTTGCGCAAATGTGCCCGTTTATTCAGGCACACGTCAGCAAATGAACACTTAGCCGCAAAATGCCCAGATAGCAAAAGACCGACGATGCAGGCGCATCGTCGGTCTATGCACAAATTTACTCGTGATCTTGGTAAATCTCACGCGGAGCAAGCTCAGAATGTTTGCGTTTTAAGGTCTTAGGGGCCTTGTACGTGTTGCTCTCGAAGTCGATGTACTCGGTCTGCTTGAGCAGACGCTCAATCATCTCCTCGTGATCAAACAGTTCCCAGGCCTCATGCACGGCATCGAGTTTAGCGTGCGTCTCGGGACGGCGCGGCATAAACAGCGTGCAGCAATCGGGAGCAGCCTCGGTCGAGATATCGAACGTACCGATCTCCTCGGCGCGTGCGATGATCTCCTGTTTGTCCGAACCGATGAGAGGACGGAACACGGGAATCTTCACGGCTTCGTTGACGGCCATGATGTTCTCAAGCGTTTGGGAGGCAACCTGCCCAAGCGATTCGCCCGTAACGATGGCCCTGGCACCCTCGATGTGTGCAATGCGCTCAGCAACCGAATACATAATGCGGCGATACATGATCACGCGCAGGTTGCTGGGACAGGTGACCGAAATCTCACGCTGGCAGTCGCCAAACGGCACCACGTACAGGCGGCCGATCTGGACACCCGGCTCAAGCGCACGGATGATATCCTGCACCAAATACTCGCTCGTATCGGGCGTCTGCGGACGACCGGAGAAATGCACCGGCACGCAGACCGCGCCGCGACGCGCGAGCATCCAAGTCGCCACCGGAGAATCGATACCCGACGACAGCAGCGTCACGACCTTGCCGGCAGAACCCACCGGAAGGCCGCCAACGCCGCGCTCGGAGCGCGCATACACGTAGACACTACCCTGAACCACCAGAACGTGCACCATCGCGTCGGGGTCGTGCATCTGGACCTTTTTATCGGGAAACGCCTCACACAGCACCTCGCCAACCTGTCGATTGATATCGATCGAGGTGAGCTCATAGTCAGTATTGGAGCGCTTGGCGTGCACCTTAAACGAATCGAAGGAACCAAACTCGCGCAGCGCCTTCACAGCGGCGGCGCAGTACTCCTGCGGGTCGCGGTTGGTGTGATACGCCAAAGACACACGGGCAACGCCGGGGACGGTGCGGATGACACGCGCCGCCTCGTCGGCCTGATGCTCGTTAAAGGTCACGAGGATATAACCGGAAATTCGAGACACGGCGTTCACGGAAAAGGCGGCCAAGGCCGCCTTGATGTTATCCATGAGGATATGCTCAAAATGTGCGCGGTTCTTGCCCTTCAGCCCAACCTCGTGATAGTGGACTAGGCAGACGCGAGCCGCCATTTAGGCTTCAGCAACCTTGTGGCCGAGCGCCTTCTCGTAACGGGCCTCGTCGTAAGAGATGTCGCCGTCGACAATCTCGTCCATAGCCATCGAGATGGTATCGGCACCGGAAAGCCCGATGGTGATGTCATCGACATCCTGGACGGCAAGCACGCGGTTGTGCTGGCCACGCAGCATGCTATTGATGTCGCAGGCGCGCTTGGAGGCAAGCGAAGCGAGCAGGAAGCGGTTGTGATCGGTCTTCTCCAGAAGATCGTCAATGCAAGGCTTTACAACGGACACGGACCTCAGATCCTTTCATGCATATCGAGAACGCGAACGAGCTCATCGGTCGCGCGGTCGAGATCGTCATTCACCACGACGTCGTCGTAGCGGTCGGCAAGGGCAAGCTCATCGGCGGCGTTTGCCATACGCAGCTCAATCGTCTCGGGCGTCTCGGTACCGCGACCGACTAGACGCTCGCGGAGCACCTCAAGCGAAGGCGGCTTGATAAAGATCAGCACGGCCTCGGGGAAACGCTCCTTCACCTGCAGGGCGCCCTGGACATCGATCTCCAAAATCAGAGACGAGCCCGAGGCGAGCTTGGATGTGACCTCGCTCACCAACGTGCCGTAGCAGTTACCGTGGACCTCGGCCCACTCAACAAACTCACCGTTTGCCACGCGGCGGTCGAACTCCTCGCGCGTCAGAAAAAAGTAGTTGACGCCGTCGACCTCACCTTTGCGTGGTGCTCGCGTGGTAGCCGAAACCGTCAGACCCAGGTTCGAGCGGCGCTCGCGCACACGAGTGACGAGCGTACCCTTGCCTGCGCCTGACGGTCCAGAAATCACAAAGAGCTTGGAATCCTGAGCGCTCACTTATTTGGTCAGCTGCTCGAGGAGCTGCTCGCGCTGACGGACGCCGAGGCCCTGGACGCGACGAGTAGCGGAGATACCGAGCTCCTCCATGATCTTGGCGGCCTTGGCCTTGCCATAACCGGGGAGAGACTCGATGAGGGTGGAAACCTTCATGCGGGAAGCGATGGGGTCATCGGAGTTGAGCACGGACTCGAGGGACTTCTCGCCCTTCTTGATCTGCTCGCGAAGCTCAGCGCGGGCGTGACGTGCGGCGGCAGCCTTCTCAAGAGCCTGCTTGCGCTGCTCGTCGGTAAGCTGAGGGAGTGCCATTCGTACCTCCAAATAGTTGGGTTATATCTGATTCAATAATTGGCATTTTAGCACGTAGAACGCACAAAAAGCCTAATCGCGGCTCCATAGGTTAGACGATACCCGCAAAAAGTGCAATATACTGCGCCCAAAGTTAAGCCCCTGACCTGCGATTCCACACAAAGGATGGGAAAGTTTACGCAGGCACAGGGGCTATTTTGTGCTAATGAGACCCAAAAGTGGTGACTTAGGGGAATCTTTTACGCGACGTTTTCGACCAGCTCGGCGACGATGGCGTCAAAGGCGGCAACCGGATCGTCGGCACCGGTGATGGGACGGCCCACCACAATGTGGCTTGCGCCACGCTCGATAGCCTGGGAAGGCGTCGCCACGCGGGACTGGTCACCAAGGGCGGCACCCACCGGACGCACACCCGGAGTCACGATCAGGGCATCAGGACCCAGCAGCTCACGCATGTCGTGAGCCTCCATCGGTGAGCACACGATGCCATCGATGCCATTGGCCTGAGCAAGCTTTGCCAAGCGGGCGGCCTCCTCGGCCACGGGAGACTCGACGCCGATCTCGCTCAAGGCATCCTGATTCATGCTCGTGAGCACGGTGATGGCGACGAGCTTGGCGCGGTCCTCACGCGCCTCCTCGGCACCCTCGCGGCAGGCAGCGAGCATAGCACCCGAGCCCAGGCCGTGGACCGAAAGCAGGTCGGCACCGGCAAGCGAGGCCGAGCGGGCAGCGCCGCGCACCTGATGCGGAATGTCATGGAACTTAAGGTCGAGGAAGACCTTAAAGCCAAGGTCCTTAAAGGTCTTGACGATCTGGGGACCCTCAGCGTAATAGAGCGTCATGCCGACCTTGAGCCAGGCGGCATGGCCCGAAAGCTCGTGGGCGAGCTCGAGCGCGCGCTCACGGTCGCAGTCGAGGGCGACGATAACACGGTCGCGGGCATCATTCTCTAGCATTCGAAAGCACCCACCAGCTCGTTGATGTCCTTTACGCCCTGGGACTCGGCCCAGGCCTCGAGCTCATGCGCGATCTTAAGCGAAGCGCACGGATCGACGAAGTTGGCCATGCCGACCGACACGCAGGTGGCGCCGGCCAGGATAAACTCAGCCGCATCCTCGCCAGTCATGACACCGCCGACACCGTTGATGGGGATATCGACGGCCTGGGCAACCTCCCAGACCATGCGCACGGCGATGTGGTGGCACAGCGGGCCCGAAAGGCCGCCCTTGGGCTTGGCCACGCGGGACTTGCGGGTATGGACGTCGATGGCCATGCCCTGAATGGAGTTGATGACCGAAAGGCCGTCGGCGCCGGCAGCCTCGAGGGCCTTGGCGATCTCGGCGACGTTGACCGGCGCCATCTTCACGAACAGCGGCTTATCGGTCACCTTGCGGCAAGCAGCCATAACGGAAGAGGCGCCCTCGGGCGTGGAGCCCATGGCGGCACCGCCGGCGGCGATATTAGGGCAGCTCACGTTGATCTCGTAGCCGGCAGCCCAGGGGCACAGCTCGACATACATCTCGAGCGCGCGGACAAACTCGTCAACGGAGTGACCGGCAACCTGACAGATGACCTGGCAGCCGTCCTTGGACAGCTGTTCGAGCCACGGACCGGACTCGCGGGCAAAGGCAGCCACGCCGGGGTTCTGAAGGCCCACGGAGTTGATCATGCCGCCCGGGATCTCGGCCATGCGGGGCGCGGGATTGCCGGGCCAGGGCTCGGCAGCGCAACCCTTGGTGGTGATGGCGCCCAGCTGGGAAACATCAAAGAAGTTCTGGAACTGCCAACCGTAGCCAAAGGTACCGGCTGCGGTGTTAATGGGGTTCTGCATCTTGACGCCGCCGAAATCGACGGCCATGTTCACGGTACCCACTAGAAGACCACCACCTTGGAAGCATCGAACACGGGGCCGCACATACAAGCACCCTTCATACCGTCGACCGTCTCGACATTGCAGGTGTTGCAGGCGCCAAAGCCACAGCTCATCATGCGCTCGAGCGACACCTCGCAGTACACACCGGCCTCGGCGGCAGCGGCGGCGACCTTCTTCATCATGACGGCGGGGCCGCAGCTGGCGACGTAGTCGTAGCCGCCCTCTCCAAGCAGCTCGGCTGCCGGATCGGTGCAAAAACCGTGCGTGCCGAGCGAACCGTCGTCGGTGCACACGTTAACCGTGGCGCCCAGCGCACGGAACTCATCGACACCCACGGCCTTGGAAGCGGTGCCAAAGCCCAGGCACACGTCCACATCAACACCCTGCTCGGCAAGCATGCCGGCAAGACACAGCACAGGCGGAACGCCGATGCCACCGGCGACGAGCAGTGCCTTCCTGGTGCCCTCGGGCACAAGCCAGCCGCGGCCGCCAGGGCCCAGCAAGTTGGAGGTGGAGCCAGGGGCCATCTGCGACAGACGACGGGTATCATCGCCCACGACGGCGTACCACAGCTCGACGGTGCCGGCCTCGGCGTCGGCGCGATAGAAGCTCAGGGGCACGCGAAGCAGCGAGGAAGCATCGCCCGGCACGGCGATATTCACGAACTGACCGGGCTTGAGCGCACTTGCAAGCTTGGGGGCCGAGATAACGAGCGAGAAGATGCCGTCGGCGATCTCCCGGTTCGAGACGACCTCGAAGTCGTGCATGCGTGCAGTGGAAGGTGTGGGCATAGACGCTCCAATCCCCCATGCGGTTGCATGGTCTAAACGAACAGAAAGCGCGGCACCGCAAGGGCGCCGCGCACAAAAGCGATAAGGCTATGCTAGCAGATGCAGCCGTCGGCGAGCGTCTGTTTGCCACCGACAAATACATCGGTGGCACGACCGGTGAGCGTGCGGCCGGCAAAACCGGAGTTCTCGGCGCGCGACTCGTAACCGTCCTCGCCAACCGTCCAGGTTGCGGAGGGGTCAAACACGGTCAGGTCGGCGACAGAGCCCGCCTTGACCTGAACCTGATCGAGGCCCAGAATCTCACGCGGCTTGATGGCCATGAGCTCGACCATGCGGCTCACGCTCATCTTGCCCGTATTGACCAGCTCAGTGAGCACGAGCGACAGCGAAGTCTCGAGGCCAATCATTCCAAAGGGCGCGAGCTCGAACTCGCGGGCCTTCTCCCACGGGGTGTGGGGAGCGTGGTCGGTAACGATAGCGTCGACGGTACCGTCGATGACACCCTGACGGATGGCCTCGGCATCCTCGTCGGTGCGCAGCGGCGGATTGACCTTGAGCGAGGTGTTGTAGGTCTC
>CABUVC010000029.1 GCA_902494855.1 uncultured Collinsella sp. | reverse complement strand
CGCGATCCTGCCATCCTCTCCTCAACGGTTAAAACGGGAAAGGGGAGCCCATGGGATGGCGAAGCGATATCGCGCGAGGCGTTTACGGAAACCTACCGCGAGCGTTAATGGACCGGAATCTGTTCCCAACGGTCGAAGTCAGCTGCAGCCAAATCCATCTGCTCTGCCCTTGCTGTAGCGCGGACCTCCCATGCCTAGATATCAGCTTCATCGACACTCACGACAAACACGCTGCGGACCTACGTGCTCGAACGGGCCTGCGTCTCCCGGTCTATCCTCAGCAATGCCCAACCTGCGGATGCGCCATTACCTATGACTATGCGGAGTCATAGCTTCGAAGACTGAATATCTAGTCAGGCAAACCCAATGGTCCGACATTTACTGCATTGCGCGGGCAACTTAACTACCTGCGCATGCTCGATTTTCGAGCTTTGCCCTACAGGTAAATCCCCTCGAACAGACTCTTGTGGAACTGGGTGTGGTGGTCGCGTGCCCAGGTGAAGAGTGCCTGGTCAAAGTCGCCTTGGGTGGCAGGGATTCCATAGACGCCGGCGACTTCCACGCGCACGAACTCCAGCGCGGGTAGCTTGTTGATGGCCGTGAGCGCAAACGGCGACGTGGGCTCCTCGAACAGGTAATGGCTGCCTTGCAGCGCGCCGCAGCCGGTGCAGGTGCTGGAGAGCGATGCTGTCTTGGTGGTGCGCGACGTTACGGGCTTGTAGCCGCAGCGCTCGCGCAGGTAGTCGCGGATCTCGGCCGGCACGCAGCCCAGCGCGGGGACGATGGCCGCGGCGTTGGCGCGGGCGGTGTCGATCGCGATGTGGCCCGCGTCGTCCATGGTGGGCGCAGCGCCGGGCGTGCCCTTGCTGTTCGAGTCCTCGGCCGCCGAATACGGAATGCCAAAGGCCGCGACCGTCGTCTGCTCGTGGCACTTCCAACACTCGCGCTTGCCCAGTACCAGGTAGATGTAGGGCGCGCTGGGGTCGGAGCGATCCACGCCGGGCAGCCACGCGGCAAAGGGCTCGGGGTTGACGCCATCGGGCACGTACCAGATCTTCTTGGCCCGGTCCCACTTGGCGCCCAGGGCCTTGGCCTTGTCTTTGTGCGAAAAGGGAACATCGAGCTCGGTGCGCATGGCGGCTCCTTTGTGCGGCTTGCGGTGCATGTGCTCCAAGGATACCCCAGCGGTGACGCTCAATGCACGCGGCTGGAAATGGCCGCGTTTGTGCTGGTGGTCGATGGTGCTTGCTGTCTCGACGGGGCAGTTGTGGCGTGGCGTGCGGTCGCTAGATGGACGCTTCGACCGTCCAAAAAGTCACGGGACGCTTTGCTGGGGGCGTGCGGTCAAGCAAATTGGCAAGCAAATGGTCAGCTTTTGGTCAGTTGAGCGGTAATCTTGTCATAAGCTTGACGGATTTGCGTTTTGACGTCGACGAATGAGCACTTTGGGCGCGTCGCGGCAAAAAACCGCCGGTCGTTTACCGAAACCTCGCCCGCGCCGCCGCCCGCCGCCGACGCGCGTGCTATCTTCGCGCCATGAGCTACTTTATCGTTTCACATAACGCCGCGTTGGCGCTTTTGGCGCACATCCCGAACCCTCGCTTTGGGGATTCGGAACCAGAGGTCGTGTCGATTGCGGGCGCTTGCACGCTCTTGGACCAAGAGGCGCAGGAGTTTATCGATCGCTATGATCTGGGGATCCAAACGCTGGATTTGCTGGTGCCGTCGCGCGCCGACCGTCGGCAGAGCAAGCATGTTAAGACGCACCTGTGCACCAACGAGCTCCCGGCGGGTTCGTTTATCTCGCTGGGCCACTGGATGGGCGACCTGGATGCGTACGTGTGCTCTCCCGAGCTGGCGTGTTTGCAGGCCGCGCACGATGGCGATGCGGCGGAGGCCATCTACGCCGGCTATGCCATGACATCGGACTACCGGCTGGATAACCTTGCTCCCGGTGGGGTAACAAGCAGGGATGCGGGCATGCGCGATGGCAGGCTCACGACTAAGGAGCTCATCGCGGCGTACCTTGACCGGGCATCAAAGGTGAGAGGCGCCGCTAAGGCGAAGGCGTTGCTTCCGTACGTGGAAGAGGGCTCACGGTCTCCAAGGGAGTCGGGGCTTTGCATGTTTATGTCGCTGCCTGCGCATTACGGCGGGCTTGCACTGGGCAAGGCCGAGCTGAACAAGAAGTACTTCATTCGCGACGGTTACAACGATGGGCGCAACCGCAAACTGCGCGTGTTGGAGCGCACGCCCGACATCACGCTTACGGCGAAAGCAGAGGTGGGCCTGGATAAAGTAAGGGCTGGCTTGCTGCCCGAAGTACTGACCGCGCTGGTCGATTACGACAGCGACGCCATTCATGATGGAAGCGAGAAAATCCACAAGGATGCCGAGCGCCGCAACGAGCTGCAGATGCTCAATGGGGTCGCGTACTTTACGGTGACGACCGATCAGGCAAGCGACTACGAAAAGCTCGTTCGCCTGTGCGAGCGCATCCGGTGCAAGCTGCATCGGAATAAGCGACCCATTTTTAACAAGCCCATGAGCGAGGAGCAGCGATTTTTTGCCCTCAAGCGTGTCGAAACGAAACGGTTTAAGCTTTGGCAAACGGTTATCGAGGCGCGTCAACATTGGTAGGGGCGGTTGCTGGCGGTGGGGCCAGGGGTCTTATTTTCAGGTCTAATACTTTTTCGCGAAGTGAACGAGTCAAAATGGACCCCCGAAGCATCGACACTTTTGGCGGCTCATTTCCTGCGGTTTTGACGTTAGAATCCTGCGGTTTTGGCTTCAAAAAGTGTGCATGCTTCGGGGGCCCAAATAAGCTCGTTCACTTCGCGGAAAAGTATTAGACCTGACTATAGGAAGGTTGTCCGGATGCGGTATCGAGGCCCATCCAAGCCCGATTGAGGCGGTCGCCAAGACTGTTTGGGCGACTGTGGGCTTGGTTGGGGTGGTTGCTGGCGTTGTTGAGGCGGCTTTGGGCGCCGCGGCGTCCGCTTGACTTGGTGGCGTAAAACAAAACAGCTCAGAAGCGAAGCCTCTGAGCTGCGAACATTTGGTGGGCGTTAGAAGATTTGAACTTCTGACCTCTTCCGTGTCAGGGAAGCGCTCTCCCCCTGAGCTAAACGCCCGATCAAGGGTGCGCGAGTGCGCAGGGAATAATATAACGGAGCTCCCGCCCAGTGGCAAGAACTATTTTTTAAAAAGCGGCGATTTGCGACCCTATCCGCCCCGATGCAGCGCGAAGGGCACGCGAAATATTCCGTTTGTACCCTCGATGAACTGCACGTTCGCGTAAAATAATGCCCATTATGGGCAAATGGTGTCCAGGTAGTTTGCAACACGGCATCTGGGGGAGGGGCATGTCGGACGCGCGTTCGCTGCGAAAACAGTTCAATCGCATGCTCGCCACGTTGCTGGTTGCCCTTGCTGCTGCCGGAGCCGTAACATATGCCTGGTACATCTACAACACCAACCGCCACATCACCGACGTCAAGATGGCCGCCGGCACGGGCGTGACCTTCCTCATCTCCAACGAGTACGACGGCGAATACAAAACCAACGCCGGCCTGAGCTTTTCGGGCCTGCTCGATCCCGTCTCGACCGACAACGTGCTCAACGACTTCCAAAAGGTAACGGGCTTTACCGGCGGAACCACCCAGGACTCGCTCTTTGCCAGCATGTTTGGCACCGCCGAGCACTCCGACTACTACAAGACCTCCCTGTACCTGGCTACCAATTCGGCCGCGACCGACGTGTACCTGTCGGGCATTGACTTTACCGAGCAGGACCCGGCAAACCCCATCTCCACCGCCCTGCGCGTGGGGCTGGTTACCTATGCTCCGGGGCAGGGCGACACCGTTACGGGCCAGTACGTCTTTGAGGTCTCGGGCGAGCACAATCCCCAAGCGCGCTACAACACGCTCGACGGCAAGGATGCCGGCGAGAACGAGCAGAATCACCTGGTGCTCGACAGCACCCGCTCCGATGGAACAACGGTTCATTTTGACCAGCTGACTAGTGCAAACTTCTGCGACTACAACGAAGACACCGGCATCGTGAGCCTCAAGGAGGCCACGACCAAGATCTGCAGCCTGCCCGCCGCCGCCAAGGGCGCCAACCGTAGCACGCCCGTGCGCGTGGATGTGTACGTGTGGCTGGAAGGCTGTGACCCCGACTGCACCAACAACCTGGCCGCCACCAGCCTGCAATCGCTGGCGCTGCGCTTTGCCGGCAAGCGTTCGTAAGGGGGCTGGACATGAGTGCATCGAACATCAAAGACATCCTGGGTTCGCGCCGTCGCATGGTTGCCGCGGCTGCATGGATGTTGGTGCTGGTGGCAGCCCTGAGCGCGGCCACTTACGCTTGGTTTAGCAACTCGCGCTATACCAACGTGACGCCCGTGGCGCACACGGTAAGCGACGAGGGCTCCGACCTGCAGATCGGCCTTTCGGCCAATGGGCCCTGGGACACGACGGCAACGCTTGCCGCCGCCGACAAGACACTCTATCCCATCTCGACGGCAGACCTTTCCCGCTTTTGGCGCGGCACGTTCCAAAACGCCGCCGGCATCACGACCGACTACGCCGACTGCACCGCGCGGCTGGACGACTACGCCCTTTCGGGCACGCTGTACCTTAAGGGCAGCGATAGCGCGCTCAACGTGTACCTGTATCAGGGCCAGATGAGCGTGACGAACGACCCGCAGCTGCTGGCCGCGCTGCGTCTGGGCCTGGTCATTACAACCCAGTCGGGCACGCAAGCGCATATCTTTACCTGCGACGATCTGGGCAATACCGCAGGCGCCATCAGTAGGCGCACCACCGCGCAAGATGGCGTGGTCGTGGCGGCGGGCGCCTCGGGCTGGACCTACACCGCCGACCCCGCGCGCGCCATAAGCGCCTACAGCATGGACGGCACCGGCGACACGCCCACGGCGCGCGCGGGCGCCACTCCCATCTGCACGCTGGCCGCCAACGAGGTGGCAAGCGTTCGCTACGTTGTGTACATGGAAGGCTGCGACGCCAATTGCATCGACGAGGCTCAGGCCCGCGATGTGGTGCTGCGGCTTGCCTTTGCCGCGGACAAGGCATAAGGGGGCGAGTGGCATGCAAGATAAGAAGCAGATGCAGCTAGACGGCAGCGAGGCAGAGGCGGCGCGCGTCAACACGGCGGCAACCGCCGCCTTCGAGCCCACCGAGCCCGCAACCACTACCCGCCGCCACGCCCGCCGCGCGCGTGCCTACATCGCGCTCGTGATGGTAGCGCTCGCCGCCATCTTGGGCGCCGCGACGTATGCCTGGTTTACCAGCAACATGAAGGTCAACACCAGCTCGGTGAGCGTGCACAGCGACACGTCCAAGCTGGTGCTGGAGCTGGGCGACGCCGACGCCGGCAGCTGGTCGCAGCAGGGCGACGTTTCTCTGGCTTCCAACGCGAACGGCGCCGTGACGCTCTACCCGGTCTCGACCTTCGATCTCAACGGCTTTGCTGCCTGCGCGCAAAACAACTCCGCCGGCGATGCCACGGTGTTTGAGCAGGCAAAAGACAATGGCTCCGCGTTCTATCACGGCTGGATCGACCTGCGCCCCACCATTACCGGAACGGGTGCCAACAAAGTAAAGGGTAAGGTCAGCTTGTATCTGGCCGAATCCCTGGTCCCGCAGGACGCCAACGCCGAGCTGCTGCGTGCGGCCCGCGTGGGCATTAAAATCTCGAGCGGCAACCAGGTGCTTGCCGCCAACATCTTTGAGCTCGACAGCTCCGACGGCGGCCATCGCGACGAGCATCCCGCGACCGTCCCTGCGGGCCTGGCGGGCTACACCGAGGGCATGCTCTTGGGCTGGCAAAACGGCCAGCTCGCTTGCGGTGCCAACGTAACGCGGGACCCGGCCGCCTTTACGCTGGACACGAGCGAGACAGCCATGCGCCCACAAAACTCGCTTGCCACGCTGGGGCTTGGCCAGACCTATCGCTTGGATATCTATTACTACATCGAGGGCACCGACCCCGATAGCGCCGACTATCTCTATCAAGACCCGGGCACCTTGCACCTGGCGCTCTTTGCGACCTTGGACGGTGAGTAGCCATGACGCGTAAGCAACCCACCGCCAGCTGCACGCCCGCCACCGGCAAGCCCGCCGGCGCGCAAGCCCCCGCCGACACCGACCTGCGCCGCAAGCTCACCACCACCGTGGTGCTGGTGCTGTTTGCGCTGGTGGCGATAGCCATGGCAACGTTCGCCTGGTTCTCCATCGCCGATAGCGCCAAGACCCGCATGCTCATGATCGACGCCAACGCCGACGGCTCGCTGCGCTTTGACCTGGACGAGCACGCCACATTCGACGAATACGTGCGCAGCCTGGGCTTCGACCAGATCTCGGCACGCATCGCCAGCGAAAAGGGCGTGGACATTAATGCGTCCAGGCTCAAGCCCGTCACCACGAGCGACTACCAGACTTTTACCTTCGAGGACGGCTCCACCGCCGATCCCGCGACCGGCGCCTACTTGGAGTTCACGCTGCACTTTATGAGCAGTACGGACCTGCGCGTTCGCCTGACCGGGCAGGACGGCGACGGTGGCGCGTCCGGCACGCGATTTAGCTCCGACACGCAGGGCATGGCCAGCGCCATGCGCATGAGCTTTACCGCCGACGGCCACACCTGGGTCTACAACCCCAACGGAGGCGGAGGCTCGTCTGGCTCGGCCACCGTCTTTGGGCTCGACTCGGGCATGGCGAGCGCGGCCAGCGACATGTTCGACCTAACGAAAGATACGGACAAGCCGGTAACCGTTCGCATATGGCTCGAGGGAACGGACCCAAATTGCACTAATATGCTAAAAGGAGCTAACTATTCGGTTTCGATGCGCTTTGAGGGCATCGAGGAACAGTAGATATGCACGGCGGCCATCGGGCCGCGCACGACCTAGTCAGACACGGTAGTAAGGGACATCATGCAATCTGTTAAAAAGGCCGCATCCATCGCACTGAGCGTCGTCATGTGGATCATCATCCTGGTGGCGGCCCTGTACGCGTTTACCACGCTCGCCACGCGCGAGGACGGCAGCGTCTCGGACATCGCCGGCTTCACCCCGCTCGCCGTACAGTCCGACTCCATGGCGCCCACGTTTAACAAGGGCGACCTCATCGTCATCAAAAAGTGCGACACCTCCAAGCTCGAGGTGGGCGACATCGTGACGTTCCACACCATTATCGACAACGAGTACGCGCTCAACACGCACCGCATCGCCGCCATCGACGAGGTCAACGGCATGCGCAGCTTTACCACCAAGGGCGATAACAACGACGTGGCCGATACGCACATCATCAGCGACGGAGACATCGTTGGTAAGTACCTGTTCGCGTTGCCGCAGATGGGCAAGGTCATGGACTTTCTGTCCAGCTCCATGGGCTTCCTCATTGTGATTGTCCTGCCCATGCTGCTGTTCTTTATCTACCAGGTGTATCACCTTATCGTGGTGGGCATGAACCTTAAGCGCGCCATGGCCGAGGAAGACCGCCTGGCCGCCGCGGCTGCCATCGTGGATGCCGAGGGCAAGGGTGACACCGCCACCGTCACCGCCGATAACGCCGCCGAGCAGCTCGCCCAGGCCGAGGCCAAGCTCGAGGAGGCCCGTCGTCTGAAGGCCGAGGCCGAGGCGGCGATGAACGCGACCAAGCAGGAGGATACCGACGGTGAGTGAGTTTCTGGGATTTGCCTGGGAGCTGCTGGCAAAGGTCGTCTACAACGTCGTTGCCGTTGTGAGCTCCATCCTTAACCTGCTGGTGTTTGGCTGGGTTGAGTACTTCAACATCTTTATGACCTACTTCACCACGTTTGACCTAGTGGGCAAGATCGGCGCGATCATTCTGTTTGCCATGCTCATCGCGGTTCCCGTGCTGATCGTGGCCATTCTGGTCCACCGCTACCGCATCAACCGCCGCCTGCATCGCGACGACACGTCCAACAAGGCGCTCTATCGCGAGATCGGTCGCCTGAACAAGCAGGTGCTCGACCTCATGGACGAGAAGAACAAGCTGCTGGCGCTCAAGGTCAATGCCATGGGCGGCACCAAGCAGATTCCGTACGTGGGCGCCTCGGCCCTGGCCGACGACCATCTGCCCACGGTGGGCAACGTGGTGGGCGCCGCTACGGGTGCCGGTACGGGCGAGGGCGCCACGGCCGCCGTGGTGTCGGGCAACGCATCGCTCGCGCTCGACGGCGCGGGTGTCAAGGACGCCGCGGCCGCCATGGCCAAGGCCACCGTCGAGGCCAAGACCCTTGCCGAGGAAAAAGAAATCGCCCAGGCCAACCGCTTCCCCAAGCTGTCCCTGGTGGACCTTAAGTACCGCGACTGGGAGTCGCCGGTCTACGACGATGCCATCTCGCTGGAGGACTTTGTCGACAGCTTCCGCGCGTTTGCGTGCAGCCAGATGAAGCTCTACTACACGCCCGAGATCATCCGCCGCTTTGTGGCCGGCATGGCCGCCTCCAAGCTGCTGATCCTGGAGGGCATCTCGGGTACCGGTAAGACGTCGCTGCCCTACAGCTTTAGCCGCTACTTGGACAACCCCGCGACCATCGTGTCGGTGCAGCCGAGTTTTCGCGACCGCACCGAGGTGCTGGGCTACTTTAACGAGTTTTCCAAGCGCTTTAACGAGACCGAGTTCCTCCGCGCCGTGTACGAGGCAGGCCTTCGCCAGGACCCGTCCATGATCGTGCTCGACGAGATGAACCTCGCCCGCGTGGAGTACTACTTTGCCGAGATCCTGTCGGTGCTCGAGATGCCCAGCCACGACGAGTGGGTGCTCGATCTGGTGCCTACCCAGTGGGCCGCCGACCCCAAGGGCCTGCACGACGGCAAGCTCACCATTCCCGACAGCCTGTGGTTTATCGGCACGGCCAACAACGACGACTCCACCTTTACCATCACGGACAAGGTGTACGACCGTGCGATTCCCATCGAGCTCAACGAGCGCGCCGATGCGTTTGAGTGCGAGCCGCACGAGCGCGTGCACGTGACGGCCGAGCATCTGCAGTATCTGTTCCAGAAGGCCAAGGTCGAGTACGTGATCGACGAGGAGCTGCTCCAGAAGATGCACAAGCTGGACCAGTACCTGCAGACCCGCTTTAAGCTGGCCTTTGGTAACCGTATCATCAAGCAGATGTACGACTTTATCCCCGTGTACGTGGCGTGCGGCGGCACCGAGCTGGGTGGCATGGACTACATCATCGCCCGCAAGGTGCTCAAGAAGTTTGAGTCCATGAACGTGAGCTTTGTGCGCGACGAGATGAAGGGCCTGATCGAGTACATCGAGAAGACCTTTGGCGAGGGCGGCCTGCCCGATTCCGTCATGTACTTGCAGCGGATCCAGAACTTCTACTAATGCTGTAAGTGCGGGGCGGCGTGATGTCGCCTCGCCCCTTTCCGATCGATCCAATCTATGGAGTAACCCATGTCCGAGACCATTCAGGACCTCTATACCAGCTTCTCCGAGCAGATGGAGCCCATCCAGGAGGACAGCCGCTACTTTCGCTATCTGTTTGAGATGGCGCAGGCCTCGGGCACCACGATCGAACAGCAGCGCGAGGAGCTCGTCAAGGTGGTGGACGAGGAATGGATCAGCATGATCGAGGACTCGCTCGACGCCATCAACACCATCATCGAAAAGCCGCGCCGCTTTATCACCACCGAGGAAGAGGTGGTGCCGGTCTCGCTCGCCAAAAAGATCAGCGCCGACAGCGTTCGCCATCTGAGCCAAAACACGCAGTTTTTGGCGCCGAGCGACGACGGCGGAGTTCACCCCACGCGCATCCTCAATGTCAATACCGTTGAGACCTACGACCTGTACGAGAACCGCTTTATCTACCACTTGATTCAGCGCCTGCTGACGTTTGTGGACAAGCGCACCGACGTGATCTTTTGGTCGACGGGCAACGAGATCCGCAACCGCTTTAAGATGCACAGCAAGATCGACGACGCGTACGAGCAGATCGAGTACAACGTCGAGATGACGGTCAAAAACCGCCAGAGCTTTGCCGAGAACGACGCCGACAACATGGACGTCTTTATGCGCATCGACCGCGTGCGTCGCCTGGTCATGGCGCTGCGCGGCGCGTCGTTCTGCCAGATCATGAACGGCTGCAGTGCGGTTCGCAGCCCCATCCAGCGCACCAACCTCATCATGAAGGACCCCAACTACCGCAAGTGCTACCAGCTGTGGCAGTTTATGGAGCGCTACGACAAGGTGGGCTACAACATCGATGTGCAGCAGCAGGCGCTGGCGTTCGATGACGAGTACATGGTGCAGATGTACACCAACCTCATTAACAACTACGCCGTCTTTAAGAGCCTGACCGACGATGAGCGCAACCTGCAGGAGCTCGAGAACGTGCAACACGCACCGGTGGCGCCCAAGTTTATTAAGGAGATTAAGGAGGTGCAGGTTGATAGCCCCGACCTGCCCGACGTTGAGGTCCGTCGCGTGTTTGTGGAGGAGGTCACGCAGGCCCAGCTCGATGCCGAGCAGGCGCTGGCCGAGGCGCGCGAGCAGATCGAGGAGCTGCAGGGCCAGGTGAAATCCTGGAAGGTGCAGGCGCACGCGTTGACCGACGAGCGCGACGACCTGGCCGACGAACTGGACGAGGCCAAGACGCGCGAGCTGGCGTTGACGCAGCGCGCTCAGATGGCCGAGGCGGATGCCGAGGAACTGCGCGGCTCGCTGGAGGATGTCGAGGCGGGCAAGAAAGCTGCCGAGGCCGACGCTGTCGAGGCGCGTGAGACTGCGGCGGCGCAGCTGGCGCAGACGCGTGCCGAGGCCGATGCCGAGGTCGCGGCCGCTCGTGCCGACGCGGACGCCAAGGTTGCTGCCGCCGAGCAGGCAGCCTCCGAGCAGGTCGCGCAGGTCGAGAGTGACGCCGCTGCGGCCCTGGCTGCCAAGGTGGCCGCCGATGCCGCTGAGCTGCAGGCCGCCAAGGACGCAGCCGCGGCCGAGCTTGCCGGCGTGCGCGAGACGTGCGCCAAGGAAGTTGCCGAGCTGCATGCCAAGCTGGACGCCGCTCAGCTGCAGATTGAGGAAGCGCAGCTGACGGCCGAGCGCGATGCCCGTGCCGCGCAGGAGGCGGCAGACGCCGCCGCGGTCGCAGCGGAGCAGGCGCTCGCCGACGCCGTTGCCGCGGCCGAGGAGAAGGTCTCCGCCGCTCAGCAGGCGGCCGATGCCGCAATCGATGCCGCCCGTGCTGCCGCCGATTCTGCCGTTGAGCAGGCTACGGTGGATGCCAACGAGAAGGTCGCCGCTGCCGCTGCCGAGCGCGATGCCGCCGAGGAGGCTCGTGCCGACGCCGACGCGCGTGCCGCCGCAGCCGAGCTCGAGGCAGGGGAGCGTACTGAGCAGGAACTCGCCGCCGCCAAGGCCGCGCACGAGCGCGAGCTCGAGGTCGCCCGCGCGGAGATGCAGCAACGCTTGGACTCGTTGACACACGAGCTGGAGCAGTCCGAGCGCGATCGCGCCCGCGCCGAGCGCCGTGCCGAGGGCAACAGCCTATCGCGCTATCTGCTGGCTCGCTTGCGCGGCGAGGCTGGCGAGGGCGTGGTCGCCGCGCCTGACGAGGATGGCGCTTCTGCGGCGGATGCCACCGAGGGCGAGGTCGCTGCCGACCCCGAGCCTTCCGCAAAGGACGCCGACAAGTGATGAAGCACGTGCTCCGCGTGATCAACGTGTTGGCGACCGTGGTGATCCTGGTCGCCTTTGTGGTGCTGCTGCGCACGGTGTTCACGCCCGCTGGTGAGATCCCCACCATCATGGGCTACGGCTTTATGCGTACGCTGACCGGCTCGATGGAGCCGGCGATTCCCGTGCATTCGTTTATCGTCGTCGATACCGACAACAGCCAGGCCTACCAGGTCGGCGACATCATCACCTTCCATTCGTCCGATGACGCGCTGGAGGGTTCGCTCAACACGCATCGCATCGTTGCCGTGGAGGATGCGGCCGACGGCACGCCGGTTTACCGCACCAAGGGCGATGCCAATCCGGTCGAGGATGCTGCGCCCGTGCCCGCCGCCGACGTGGTGGGGCGCGTGGTCTTTGTCTCGGCGGGGCTGGGCGTGGTGGTCTCGTTGCTCACCAATCCGCTGCTGTTCTTTCCGCTTATCGTGGTGCCGCTGATCGTGCTGCTGGTGCTCGAGATTCGCCATATGGTCAAGACAACGCAAGAGGTGGCACGCGCCGAGGACGAGGCCGCCTTGCGAGCCGCCGTTGAGCAGATTCGCGAAAAGCGCCGTCGCGAGCAGGAGGAGCAGGGCGACGCCGGTGACGAGGGCGATGCCGACGGTGGCCATACCGATGAAAGTGCGGAAGCCGATCCCGGCGCCCCAGGCGATTCCAACCGCTCGGCATAGCTCATCGGTGCCTTTCGTCCCTGCAATTTGGACGCTCGCAGATGCTCCGCATCATCTGCTATTTCATACCAATATTCGTGCTACAGTTTGGACGCTTTATTGCCATATGTTTTTGGGGAGTGGAATGAAACGGGAGCGCTCGGCAGAACATGCTAATGCGAAGGCATCGGTGCCGATGACGGCTGCGTCCGATTTTGTCGTTCCGGAGGGAACCGACGAGCTCAGCCGCAACACCCGTCGCGCATGG
>CABUVC010000028.1 GCA_902494855.1 uncultured Collinsella sp. | reverse complement strand
GGAATGCCAAACGCGATCTGCGCGATGCGGTTCTCGATACCGTCGAACATGGGGTCGCCGATGCCCGCGGGAAGCCCGTAAATGCCGCACTCCACGATGCCGCCGATGCTGTCGAGTTCGTCGCGCGCGGCTAGGATTTCCTCGCGCATGCGGCCGGCTGCTGCGGCGTCAATGCACGGCAGATCGTTCGTAAGGATCGCCTTGCGGTCGGCCTCGCGATAGACCATGTCGTCCATCGGCAGGTCGGAGATGCCGCCGATCTGCGCCACATGCGCCATCACTTTAATGCCGCGGGCTTCGAGTGCCTGCAGCGCAATGCCGCCGGCGATACACAGGGGTGCCGTCAGGCGGCCGGAGAAATGCCCGCCACCAGCGACATCGTGCATGTTGTGATACTTCACGCGCGCCGGAAAATCCGCGTGTCCGGGGCGGGGCTTGCGGCGCAGCTCGGAATAGTCCTTTGAGCGCGTGTTGGTGTTCTCGATAATCGCGGCGATGGGTGCTCCCGTGGAATGTCCATCGACCACACCGGCGATGATGTGGGCGGCGTCAGCCTCGCGGCGTTTGGTTGCGGTCTCGTCGCGACCGGGGGCGCGACGGTCAAGGAAGGCCTGCAGCTGCTCCTGGTCCACGGCGATGCCCGCCGGAATGCCATCGAGTGAGCAGCCGATGGCGGGGGAGTGCGACTGGCCGAAGATGCTTAAGTGCAAGACGTTGCCAAAGGTCGAGGACATGCTATTCCTCCTCGAGTGTGACCTTGCCGCCCAGCAGGCGGTAGTGGTCGAAGAAATCGGGATAGGACTTGTTGACGGCCTCGGCGCCGTGAATCACGACCTCGCCGGTGGCGCGGCTCGCGGCGATAGCGGCCATCATGGCGATGCGATGGTCGTTGTGCGAATCGACCTCGCCGCCGGTGAAGGCATCGACACCCTTGATGATGAGGTCATCGCCGGCAATGCGCACCTGCGCGCCCAACGCGGTGAGCTCTCGGGTGGTGGTGACCAGGCGGTCGGATTCCTTGATGCGCAGACGGGCGCAATCGCGAATAAAGGTGCGGCCCTGCGCCAGCGAGGCCACGGCAGAGATAACGGGCACCAGGTCGGGAATGTCGTGGGCACTCATCTCAAAGCCGGCGAGCTTGTCGGACTGCACAGTGGCGGCGTTGGTGGAGCGCACGATGCGGGCGCCAAAGCGCGAAAGCGCGGCAAGCACGTTGCGGTCGCCCTGTGCGGAGCTCAGCGACACGCCCTCGACGGTGATGGGGTCGCATCCGATGGCACCGGCGCACAGCCAAAAGGCGGCGTTGGACCAGTCGCCCTCGACGGCTACGCTGCCGGGCGTGCGGTACGAGCCACTGTTTACGCGGAAGTTCGTGACCTCGGGCTGGCCGTCCTTGGCCGGAATGCGCTCGACGTTGACCTCGACGCCAAAGGCCTTCATGGCCTGTATCGTCAGGTTGATGTAGGGGCGGCTCTCGATGAGGCCGGTTACCTGCACGCAGGAGGGCTGGGCCAGCAGCGGGGCTGCCAGCAGCAGGCCCGAGATGTACTGCGAGCTCACGTTGCCCGGAAGCACAAAGGTGCCCGGGCGCATGCGGCCGCTCGTCTTGAGCGGAAAACCGCCCAGACCCTGTAGGTCGCAGCCGGCGGCGATGATCTCGTCCGAGAGCGGGGAGAGCGGGCGGGCGCCCAGGCGGCCCTGGCCTACGAAGGTGGCATCCGCACCCAGCGCGCAGGCGACAGGCAGCATAAAGCGCAGCGTGGAGCCACTTTCACCGCAGTCAAGCGTGCCGCCGGCAAGGGCCTTGAGCAGGCCAAACTCAATACTCTTCATGGTGGGGTGGACCTGGAAGCCGTCCTCGACGGTTTCAATGCGGGCGCCGAGTGCCGTAAGGCAACGCACCGTAGCCTCGATGTCGGCGCAGGTGGTATTGCAGGTGACGTGTGTCTCGCCGTTGGCAAGCGCGGCGCAGATGATGAGGCGATGCGCCATCGACTTGGACGCGATGGCGGGAACGGTGCCCTTGAGTGGGGACGGGGTGATGCGGGCTAGCATGCGGATGCGTCTCCCTTCTGGCCGAGGCCCTCGGCAATGAGTTCGTGGAAAGTGGAAAGCGGTGTGCGGTCGATGCTGCAGCGGCCAATGCCGTGCGGAATCACCAGATCGATGGTGTCGCCCGCGCGCTTCTTGTCGTGGAGCGCCTCGGCAAAGACGGCATCGGCATCTAGGTCGCAGCGGGTCGTGAGGCTATGGCGGGCGCAGAGTTCCTCAATACGACCGGGAAGGGCAGCATCGCAAACGCCGTGCAGGGCTGCGGCGCGCGTGATGATACCCATGCCGATCGACACGCAGTTGCCGTGTCCCAGCTCAAAGTGCTCGCAGGCCTCGACGGCATGTCCGGCACTGTGTCCAAAGTTGAGGAGCTTGCGCTGGTTGGTTTCGCGCTCGTCGGCGACGACCACGGCGCGCTTGATGTCGATATTGCGGGCAATGATAAGCGCCACGCGAGCCACATCGCGGTTGAGCAGCTCCAGCGTGAGCGGGGTCTTCTCCAGCTCGGCGAAAAGCTCCGGGTCGGCGATTACGGCGTGCTTGACGACCTCGCCGCAGCCGTCGGCGAACTGCTCGGGCGTGAGGGTGGCCAGGCACCCCACGTCGGCGATAACCACGCTCGGCTGCCAAAAGGCGCCGGCCAAGTTCTTGCCGGCAGCCAGGTCTATGGCGGTCTTGCCGCCCACCGACGAATCCACCATGGCGAGCAGGCTCGTCGGGATCTGCACAAACTTGCAGCCGCGCATGTAGGTGGCGGCCACAAAGCCCGCCACGTCGCCCACGACGCCGCCGCCGAGTGCCACGATCACGTCGGAGCGCGAAAGCTCGTGCTCGGCCACAAACTCCAAAATGGCAACATAGGTCTCGGCGCGCTTATGGGCCTCGCCGGCCTCGAAGGTGCAGATGCTCACCTCGTAGCCTGACGCCTCCAGGCTCTGCTTAACGGGCATCTGGTAGAGCGGGCCCACGTTGGTGTCTGTCACGATGACGGCCTTGGTGCCGCCGGCAGTGGCGCGCACGAGCGGTCCCGCCTGCTCCAGCAAAAACGTGCCAACATGCACCTGGTAGGGGCGTGCGGTGTCGATATCGATGGTAATCGCCATAAGCTTCGGTCCTTTCGACCTGGCGTGATGGGTGGTCTAGTGGGAGGCCTCGTCGTCGAGTGCGCGCTTAATTCGGTCGCCCTCGGCAAGGAGATTCTCCAGATAGCGCTGGTCGCGGTCCTTGAGCGCGCGGCTGTAGGCGCCAAGCGATTCGATCAGATGGTCGATCTCGAAGGCGAGCGCGTCGGCGTCGTCGATCATGAGCTCGGACCACATTTGCGGGTTGAGGTGCGCCACGCGGGTGAGATCGCGGTAGCTACCGGCCGAAAAGCCGTGGTGGACCTGGGCAGTGGGGCTTTTGACGTAGGCGTTGGATACCACGTGCGCAAGCTGGCTCGTGAAGGCGATGACACGGTCGTGCTCGGCGGCGCTGGTCACGCTGAACTTGCCAAAGCCCAAGGGGCGCACCATCTCGCGCACCTGGCCCAAAAGCTCCAGCTTGAGCGCATCGTCCACCGCGGGCGGTACGAGCACCAGCGGGGCGCCCTGGAACAGGTCGGCGCGGGAGTGTGCATAGCCCGAGTACTGCGTGCCCGCCATGGGGTGCGCGCCCACAAAGTAAAAGCCGTGCTCGCGGGCAAGCTGAAAGGCGCGCTCGCACACGATACCCTTGACGCCCACCGTGTCAATTACCACGGGGCCCATGATGGCCTCGGTATCGGTGGCGTCGGCGAGTGCCTGGGCGTGTGCCTCGAGCCACTCGATGCAGGCTTCGGGGTAGCAAGCCAGGACGATGATGTCGCATTCGCCGAGCGTCTCGTCGTTGAGCTCGCCGGCAACGGTGCCCATGCTGGCAGCCGTCATGACATCGTCATCGGGATCCCAGGCCAGCACGCGGACGCCCGCCTGCGCATAGCCGCGGGCAAAGCTGCCGCCGATGAGGCCAAGGCCGACGATGCCGGCGCACTTGGGGCCGCCCTGGTTAACGCGCGCGTTTCTCACTGTACCCATGGGCTACTCCATGGTCTCTTGGCAGACAACCTCGCGGATGGCTCGGATGCGACGCATGGTGTCGTCGAACTGATCGGGGGTGAGGGCCTGAGCGCCGTCGGACCATGCGCGGCTGGGCTCGTCGTGGACCTCGATCTCCAGGCCGTTGGCACCGCAGGCGGTCGCGGCGAGCGCCATGGGCTCAACGTAGCGGGTGTAGCCGGTGGCGTGGCTGGGGTCGGCGACGACGGGCAGGTGCGACAGGTGGTGCAGCACCGGCACGGCATTGAGGTCGAAGGTGTTGCGGGTGCGGGTCTCGAAGGTGCGGATGCCGCGCTCGCACAGGATGACGTTGTCGTTGCCCTCGCTCATGATGTACTCGGCGGCCATGAGCAGCTCATCGATCGTGCCGGCCATGCCGCGCTTAAGCAAGATCGGAGTCTTGGTCTTGCCGACCTCTTTGAGCAGAGGGAAGTTCTGGGCGTTGCGGGCGCCGATCTGCATGACGTCGATTTTCTTGTCCAGGAAGACCTGCACGTCGCGCGGGTCCATGATCTCGGTGACGATCGGCATGTCGAGCTCGGCAGACGCCTCGCACAGCAGGTCCAGGCCGGCAGGGCCCATGCCCTGGTAGGCGTACGGGGAAGTGCGGGGCTTGTAGGCGCCGCCGCGCAGCATCGTGGCACCGGCGGCCTTCACGCGGCGGGCGATGCGGATGAGGTTCTCGCCCTCGACGGAGCACGGGCCAGCGATGACCTGGAACTGATCGCCGCCGATCTTGACGCCGTGGCCGCAGTCGATGACGGAGTCCTCGGGGTGGAACTTGCGGTTGTCGCGCTTGAACGGCTCGGAGACGCGCTGCACGCGCTCGACGACATCCATGGACTCGAGCAGGAACGGGTCGATCTTGGTCGTATCGCCCACCAGGCCGATGATCGTCTCATTCTCGCCGCGCGAGACATCGGTCTTCAGGCCCTTTTTCTCAATCCAGCTGACGATATGGCTGACGGCCTCGTCGCTGGCGCTCTGCTTTAAAATTGCAATCATGGTGTGCCTCTCACCTCGATGGATAACCCTTGCAAAAACGGCCCGCATCGCGAGCCGTATATATGGTGCATGAGAGTTTATACTATCTGATTCGCTTTTGCCTTCTAAAGTGAGCCGTTGCGCCGCGTCTTCCCCGGAATTGCAAAGCTTTTTCTTTTATTATGATAGCCAGTGGTGCACTTGGGTATAATGCCAACCGTTGGCCCTATTAGCTCAGGGGATTAGAGCGTCTGCCTCCGGAGCAGAAGGCCGTTGGTTCGAATCCAACATGGGGCACCATCGAACGTGAGACCGTCCGAACCTCGCATGGTCCGGGCGGTTTTTCTTATACCGACGCGACGTGATGGGACGTGGAATGGCAGCAACGGATATCGAGCGCGGACTCTCGACCGCCGAGGTCGAGGAGCGCATCGCCGCCGGTAAGATCAACCGCAACATGGAGCTCAAGACCAAGTCGGTCAAAGAGCTCATCATCGAGAACCTCTGCACGCTGTTCAATTTGATCAACGTGATCTTGGCGTTCCTGGTCATTTTGACCGGTTCGTTTAAGAATCTGACGTTCCTGTTCGTGGTGTTCCTCAATACCGCTATTGGCGTCATTCAGTCCATGCGTTCCAAGAAGATGGTCGATAAGCTCACGCTGCT
The DNA here is from genome assembly GCA_902494855.1 of uncultured Collinsella sp. GTDB lineage: Bacteria > Actinomycetota > Coriobacteriia > Coriobacteriales > Coriobacteriaceae > Collinsella. The sequence goes on along the minus strand of CABUVC010000028.1, from coordinate 6,918 downwards.
GACCTCCAAGAAGGCCATCGCGGTGCGTGACGGCTCCGAGGTGGAGCTCGACCTGGACCAGATCGTGCTCGACGACATCATCCGCCTGGGGCGCGGCGACCAGATTCCCGCTGACGCCGTGGTGGTTTCGGGCGAGGCGCTCGTGAACGAGAGTCTGCTGACGGGCGAGAGCGACCTTATTAAGAAACAGCCCGGTTCCGAGCTCATGAGCGGCAGCTTTATCGACTCGGGCCTGCTGCGCGCCCGCGTGATCCATGTCGGCGCCGACAACTACGTGGCCAAAATTAATAACGAGGCCAAGTACGTCAAAAAGGTCAATTCCGAGATCATGAACGCGCTTAACGCCATCGTGCGCTTTGCGAGCATCATCATGATCCCGCTCGGTTTGGCGTTGTTTGCCTCGAGTGTGAGCGAGCTGTGGGATGCCGCGGGAACCCCGGGCGATAGCGCGCTTTCGTGGTGCTTCTCCGAGCTGTTGGCTGGTCATGTGCCTTCGTCGGCGCTGCTGTCCACGGTGGGCGCCCTGCTGGGCATGATCCCGCAAGGCCTGGTGCTTCTGACCTCGTCGGTGCTCGCCATCGCCACGGTGCGCCTGGCCCGCCGCAAGGTGCTGGCGCAGCAGCTTTACTGCATCGAGACGCTCGCTCGCGTCGACGTGCTGTGCCTGGACAAGACGGGCACCATCACGTCGGGCCGCATGGAGGTCGAGGGTACCTATCCGCTGCCGGTCGAGGGTATGGGTGCGGGGGAGGGCGACGCCGCCGTTCCCGTCGATACCACGGTGCTCGATTTTGCGCTGGCTAACGTCGCACGTGCGACCTCGGCCGATGCCAACGAGACCTGTCAGGCGCTGCTCAACTATTACGCCGACCGTCCGGTCGAGGTGTCCGAACCGCTGTCGGTCATTCCGTTCTCGTCTTCCAAAAAGTGGAGCGGCGCGTCGTTTGCACAGGGCTCATATGTGATGGGTGCGGCGCAGTTTGTGCTCTCTGATCGTGCGTTTGCCCAGGTCGAGAACCGTGTCGCCGAGCTTGCCGATACCTGCCGCGTGCTCGTGGTGGCGCGCGTTGACGGCTTTACGCCCGATGGCGATATGGTGGGCGAGGCCGAGCCCGTGGGCTTTGTGACCATCCGCGACGAGATCCGTACCTCGGCGGCCGAGACCATCGGCTACTTTAACGAGCAGGGCGTGACTCTCAACGTGATCAGTGGCGACGACCCGCGTACGGTGTCGTCGATCGCGCGCGTGGTGGGCGTGCCGGGGGCGGACGCTTATGTGGACGCCACGACGCTCGATACGCCGGCCAAGCTCGATGCCGCAGTGGACCGCTACCATGTCTTTGGTCGTGTGACCCCGCAGCAGAAGCGCGAGCTCGTGCAGGCGCTCAAGCGCCGCGAGCACACCGTGGCCATGACAGGCGACGGCGTCAACGACGTGCTGGCGCTCAAGGAGGCCGACTGCTCCGTGGCCATGGCGGCCGGCTCCGATGCCGCGCGTAACGTGGCCGAGATCGTGCTCGTCGACAACGACTTTGCCTCGATGCCCGCCGTGGTGGCCGAGGGCCGTCGCTCCATCAACAACCTGCAGCGTTCGGCTTCGCTGTTCCTGACTAAGACGCTGTTCTCGATGGGCCTGGCGGCGCTGTGCATCGCGCTGCCGCCGTACCCTTTCGAGCCGATTCAGATGACGCTCATCAACTTCTTCTGCATCGGCGCGCCGGGCTTTGTGTTGGGCCTGGAGCCCAACAATGCTCGCGTGAAGGGGTCGTTCCTGACGAACGTGCTCAAGCGGGCACTGCCGGCGTCGATTGCGGTCATTTTGGCCGCGGCGCTCGATATCTTTGTGGCGCGCGTGTTTGGCTTTAACCAGCTCACGCTGTCTACGATGTGCCTACTTACGTCGTGCGCGGCGAGCGTCAGCCTGATCTGGCGTATCTCGCAGCCCCTCACGCCCTTACGTGTGGCGCTCTTTGTGTTTGTAGTTGCCGGCATCCTGGTGGGCGTTATCGGATTCCCGAAGCTGCTGTCTATTGCTAACCTGTCGATGGGCCAGATGGTTATCTTGGCTGTCATCGTGGTCATTACCTGCTCGGTGTTCTTTAAGCTCGCCACGATGATGGATTCGCTCAAGCCGCGTCGTCGTCATGCCGCAACTGGTTTTGGCCGCGGTGTGCGCGTCCGCTTGGGTCGCGGTGGCGGCAAGGTGAGCTCGACGGGTTCGACGGCGGAGCGTTTTGCCAAGCGCGTCGCCGCCGACATGGCGCAGCGCCGCGAAGATCGCACCGCTCGCGAGGCCGAGGCCCGCGCACTCGAGGGCGTGGCCCAGGTCCAGCCCAAGAAAAAGAAGCCCACGGGCGCCAAGCGCTCCCGCGTAACCAAGTCCGCCCAAGGCATCAAAGTTTCGATGCCAAGCAAAAAGAAGAAGTAACTGCGCGTCCTAGCGATGTTGAATTGGTGCCTTGCTCCTGTGGGGCCGTGGCGATGTTATGCTCTAACCTCGATTGTTTGAATTGCTTCGAAAAGAGGATGCCGTGATCTGTCCGCATTGCCTTAAGACCATCGAGGACGGCGCCTCGTTCTGCCCCTACTGCAACGCCTATGTGGGTCCGGGCGATGGTCCGGAGCACACCGAGTTCGTGTTCTGTGAGGGCTGCGGTGCCCGTCTTTCTCCGCATGATCGTACGTGCCCCAAATGCGGACGCCCCGCTCCGGGTATCCTCTCCGAGGACGCGGCCGCATCCGACCTGGCAGCGGGCCGCACGGCGGGCTTTCCGCGCCTAACGCAAGAGCAGATCGATACCGAGGTGCCGCATGCGCCGGCCTCTGCTGCTGCGGTGCTTTCGGACGCCGCCGACCCCAATGAGACCTGCGTGCTGCCGGCTTTCGATAAGGATTTCGGTATCCCCAAGGTCGATATTCCCACGCCCGTTTCCCTGCATGACGATGCTCAAAAACCCAAGCGCAAGGTGCACCCCGACGAGGACGCCTATCACAAGCATAAGCGTCATATTCCTAAGCCGCTCATTATCATCGCGGTCCTTGCCGTCGTTTGCGGCGGTGCCTATTGGTTCGTGATGACCGATCCCATGGGTGTTATGCCCGGCTTCTACGACCAGTTTGGCCAAGCTGCACAGACCACCTTCCCCACGCGCCAAAAGGGCGAGGCCACTGAGGACGATACCAAGCAGGACGATTCTGCGGAGGTGGTCCAGGAAGAAACCGTGCTCACCGATGATCAGCTCTATACCAGGCTCGACGGTCTGTATCAGACCATCGTGTCCTATGCTGACGAGGACCAGATTGGCGAGGTCATCGATTCTTTTAACAACGGCTATCTCCGAACGCCGCTGTCCACCCGTCAGGAGCTGTCGCAGAGTGCCTACGCCCTGCGCGACCAGATCAAAAAGACGCAAGATGAGCTTAACAACCTGAAAGTACAGGACGATACGGTCTATGCGGATGACATCGCCCACTTAAAGCAGCTTGCCGAGTGGATGTATGAGCGCGTCGACGTGATCTGCCAGAGCTGGGACATCTCGCTGGCCATTCCCGATGGCGAGTCGATGAGTTCCCACCAAAGCGAGATCCTGGCGCCCATCGCGCAGGGTGGCAACAGCGCGCTGAACCAGTACGACGCCAATGTGGGTTCCTGGAAGCCGCAGCAGCGTTCCTAAAATTAGTTCGCCATAGTCGGCATAACCTACGTGCGCAATTGATGTAAGCCCGTGCTTATTGCTACAATTCGTACAAATATGCTTTAAACGCACGAGGAAGGAACCACATGTTTGGTTTTAAGAAAGAGCTCTACACGCCCGAGTATCAGCTTGTCGGCGACGAGTGCGCCGTAATCGAGACGTCGAAGGGTACCATCAAGGTCAAGTTTGACGGCGAGGGCGCTCCCATTCATGTCGCGAACTTCTGCGAGCTTTCCACGATGGGTTTCTATGATGGCCTTAAGTTCCATCGCTATGTGCCCGGCTTTGTCATTCAGGGCGGCGACCCCAATACCCGCGATATGTCCGGCGCCGACGTCGCTGCCGGCCTTGAGGGCCCCGACGGCATGCCCGGTACCGGTGGCCCCGGCTACTGCATCAAGGGCGAGTTTGCCACCAATCCGCGCAACAGCCATGTTGATGGTGCCCTTGCCATGGCGCGCTCCATGGACCCCGATTCCGCGGGTTCGCAGTTTTACTTCTGCCTGGGTGCTCAGCATAACCTCGATTCCGGTTACACCGTCTTTGGTACCACGGTCGAGGGTCTCGATGTGATTTCGCAGCTGCGTGCCGGCGACGAGATCGTCCATGTCGAGATCGTTCACGAGTAAAGGGGACTTCCTTGAATAGCCAGCTGATCCAACAGGGCCGCGCCGCTTACCGCGCGGGTGATTTTTCCGCTGCAGCCCAGATGCTTGGGGCGGCAAAGACTCCCGATGAGATTATGGGCGAGGCCGATCACCTTCGTGGTAACGCCTTGATGCACCTGGGCATGTATGCCGAGGCCGCCGAGGCCTATGCCGCCGCCCTCAACGACGGCACCTACGGCAAGCGCGGCGCGCTGCTCACCAACCGCGGCAAGGCGCTCGCCGCCGTGGGCGACTACACGACGGCCGCCCAGGCGTTCTCTGCTGCTACACAGGATGCTTCCTATGCCACGCCGTTCAAGGCCTATCTGGGCCTGGGCAATGCGCTGTTCCAATCGGGCGACTATGCCAACGCGGGAACCGCCTTCCGTCAGGCTGCCATCGATGGCGCCAATCCGGCTCCTGCCGCCGCACTCGGCGAGCTCGGTCGTTGCTTCATTAAGCTCGGCCGTCCGGCGGATGCCGTGGAGACTTACCGCACGGCTATCGACTTTGCCGGCCCCCGCGACGACACGCGTGCGCTCAACGCCGGCATGGGTCAGGCGCTTTCTGCCGCCGGCCGCCCCTCCGACGCACTCGATGCCTTTAACGCCGCTACTGCCGATGGCATCTACCAGCTCACCTCCGAGCAGGCCGATGAGCTTGCCCGCGTGCACGATTCGCTTGCCGCGCTGTCTGCCCAGACGGCTATGGCCACGGCTCCGGCGCCCGCGATGGACGCTCCTGCCGTCGATCCTCTCGATCCTACGGGCGCGACCGGTCAGTTTATGCCCGATCCCTCGGACACCGGCTTCTTTACGCTGTCCGAGTCCGAGATGGTCCAGCAGGACCGTCAGGATCGTAAGCAGGCCAAGGTCCGTCGTCGCCATCGCCATACGGGTCTTAAAGTCTTCATCGTGCTGCTTCTGCTTATTTTGATCGCCGCGGGCGGTCTGGGCTTTGCCTACACGCGCGGCTTTGGCTTCCCGTCTCAGGAGTCTGTCGTTACCGATCTGTTCCAGGCTGCCGGCGACGGTGACGCCGCAAAGGCCGAGTCTTGCCTGGCCTCGAGCCTGTCCGAGGACGCTAAGTCGATGATCATCTCCTCGATTCCGCAGGGTGCCACCGTGTCCGTCGAGGGCATGGATCAGTCCATGACCGAGACGACCGCCAAGGTGAAGGCATCGCTGTCCAAGGGCGGCGAGCAGGAGTACACCGTCAAATTCGTGCGCTCCGACAACCATATCGGCTGGGCCGTTTCTTCGCTCGATATGGATTTCTCGGCTGCTGACAACCAGTAGTGACCTTATGGGATTTAGCTTTGCCCGGCGCTTCACCGCAAGTGAGGTGCCGGGCTTGCGCTAGTATGATGAGCTAGTAGTTTTCCAGCAATCATCCAACACATCAGGAGTTGCGTTGTTTTCTTTGATGGATATGTTCTTCGGTAGCTATGCGGGCGATCTTGCCATCGACCTCGGCACCGCAAATACGCTTGTCTCCGTGCGCGGCAAGGGCATCGTCATTCGTGAGCCCTCTGTTGTCGCCATCGACAAGAACGACGAGCGCATCTTGGCGGTCGGTATCGAGGCAAAGCGCATGCTCGGCCGTACGCCCGGCAACATCGTGGCCGTTCGTCCCCTGAAGGACGGCGTCATCGCCGACTTCGATGTTACCGAGGCCATGCTTCGCTACTTTATCGACAAGGCGTCCGAGAAGCGCTATCCGTGGACTCCGCGTCCGCGTGTTGTCGTCTGCGTTCCCTCCGGTGTCACGTCGGTCGAGAAGCGCGCTGTCTTTGAGGCCACGATCCAGGCCGGTGCCCGCCAGGCCTATCTGATCGAAGAGCCCATGGCGGCTGCCATCGGCGCCGACCTGCCCGTCGAGGAACCCACCGGCTCCATGGTCATCGACATCGGTGGCGGTACCACCGAGGTTGCCGTTATCGCTATGGGCGGCATCGTCGTCTCGCAGTCCATCCGTATTGCCGGCGACGAGTTCGATCAGGCCATCCTCACGCACGTTCGTGATGCCTACAACCTGGCCATCGGCGAGCGTACGGCAGAGGACATCAAGATCAAGGTCGGCTCCGCCGTGCCGCTCAAGGATGAGCTCGACGTCGAGGTCAACGGCCGCGACGTGATCACCGGTCTGCCCAAGACCGTGCGCATCGAGAGCGAGGAGATTCGTCGCGCACTCAACAAGCCGCTCGACGAGATGGCCAAGGCCGTCAAGGACGCACTCGACGCTACGCCTCCCGATCTTGCCTCGGACCTTATGTACTATGGCATTTTGCTGACCGGTGGCGGCGCGCTGCTGCGCGGTCTCGATGTGCGCCTGCGCGATGAGACCGGCGTTTCGGTCAACGTCAGCCCCACGGCGCTCGATAACGTTGTTAACGGCTGTGCCCGCGTGCTCGAGGCCAATGCGTTTGATGGCGGCTTCGTCCAGACCAATGCTTAATTTCCAAAAGGTGGATTCCATTTGGCACGATCTTCGGGTTTCTCCACAAATCTGAATACCAAGCGACAATCAACGGGTATGCGCCCGTTGATTGTTTTCAGCCTGATTTCGGTGTTGCT
>CABUVC010000027.1 GCA_902494855.1 uncultured Collinsella sp. | reverse complement strand
TGGAACTCCTCTATCTCGCTTTCGGATGCGTCTTCCCTGATGATGTAAGGGTAGCTTCCCTTATCGAGGGTCTTCTCGTCGATGTAGATGGGTGCATCTTCGCGTATGGCCAGCGCGATGGCGTCACTCGGCCGGGCGTCGAGCTCGATCATTCGGTCGCCTTGCTTTAAATAGAGCTTCGCGAAGAAGGTCGTCCCCTTCACATCGTTTATGACGGCGTGATCGATTCGCGCGTCGAGGTTGGTGAGGGCATCGAGCATGAGGTCGTGGGTGAGGGGCCTTGGGGTCCTCATGTGCTCGACGGCCATGCCGAGCTGCATGGCTTCAGCGGGCCCGACCCATACCGGCACGATGCGCGATTTCGTTCGCTGATGCTCCTCAATTGGCTCCATGACCAGGGCTGCTGGTTGCATGGAATTCAAAACGATGAGGGTGAGAACTTTCAAAGGGATCATGCCGGCTCCTCAATCAAAAACTTTTTTCAAATTCTAGCAGATTATGGGTTGACGATATCTGGTCGTCGGGTTACTATAATCAGGCACTTTTCAAGGGCCCGTAGCTCAGTTGGTTAGAGCGCACGCCTGATAAGCGTGAGGTCGCTGGTTCAAATCCATTCGGGCCCACCATGATTTGCGATAAACGCTCCACCGTGAGCCGAGTTAGCCGGTGGAGCGTTTATTAATATCATGAGGTAAAAGTCATTCGGGGAATTAGCTCAGCTGGGAGAGCGCGGGCTTTGCAAGCCTGAGGTCAGGGGTTCGATCCCCCTAACCTCCACCATGATGGACCTGTAGCTCAGTTGGTTAGAGCGTCCGGCTGATAACCGGGAGGTCACAAGTTCGAATCTTGTCAGGTCCACCATCAAAACTGTGAAGAGCCCTGGGGCGTTGCCTCGGGGCTTTTTTCTTACCTACTGAAAGTAGTCAAAAAACCCGTCCCAAATTAACTACTTTGATTTTGTGTGCTGTGCGAAAGATTGGGTAGTATAGCTATTCAATGCGGCGCGCTGCCGCGTGTTAACCGCTACGTACCGGAGGTGTTCCATGGTTCGCGTCGACATAGAGACCATCGTCATGGCCGCCGGTCCCGTGCCATCGCTTATCGTACTTCGTGAGCGCAGCAGCAAATCGGACTCGCCCGCGCCGCTGCGTTCCCTTTCCATTCAGACTGGTTCGTTTGAAGCTGCTGCCATCAGCCGCGGCATCGATAGCGGCCGCGCCGAGCGCCCGATCACCCATGACCTGCTGCTCGATACCGTTGACGCCCTGGGCGCCAAGCTCGAGCGCATCGAGATCGTTCGCGCCGAGCCGCCGGTGTTCTACGCGACGATCGTCGTACTGGCCGATGGCGAGGAGCGCAAGATCGACGCCCGCCCCAGTGATGCCATTGCCCTTGCCGTGCGCAGCAATGCCCCCATGTTTGTGGAGGACGACATCATGAATCGCCTGGGCACTGTTTCCACCCACGCCGAGGATGTCGACGACGAGCAGGAGTTCGAGAAGTTCGACAAGTTCGTCCATACGCTCTCCCCCGATGATTTCTAAATGCGGGGCGGCAGGGTTGCGGAGTGTTCGCTGATGGCCAGCGGTATGTCGGCTGAGGCGGCGGTCATTGCGCGCGAGGCCCAGATGCGCTCGGAGGCATCCGAGGCGGCACGCATCGCCTATGTGATGCAGGCCCGCACGCTTCGCGAGCGCCGCGGCTCGTTTGTCAAGATGGTTGTCGTCTCCGTCCTTGTCGCGGCAATCTGCTCGCGCCTTCGTGGTACAGTTGGTGCGCTTGGGTTTTCGATTTCAACAGGCTTGGTAATCTGGGGCGTGGTCGATGCAGTAATGCTGACCAACCAGATCAAGGTACTCGACAAGCGCGCGATGGATATGATGCGCGCCCGCGACGCTGCCGCCAAGATTGCTGCCGAGGCACAAGAACTGTAACGACGCCGGACTCGATGGGAAGGTCTAAAGATGGCACAGGATATGCAGGACGCCGGTAACGTCTCCGCCGAGCTCGACGCCATGGTGTGTGACCTGATTGGTGCGTTCTTGGACGACCTTGCCGCCGGCGAGAATCCGGGCGTAGTTGTGGCGATCGAGGACGCTGCTTCCAACCGATATCTGGCGGCGCTCGATGAGGATGGCGAAGAGGCGTGCCTCGAGGCTGCCACCAACTTTATCTCCGAGCACAAGATGGGTCTTAAGGACGAGGGGCTGGGCCGCATCGCCCGTTACGCCATCGGCTACACCGGTTGTGTCGAAATTGACGGCGGCTATCACGACGCCCTGCTCGTGAGCTTCTTCGAAACCACGCTCGAGAGCGGTTTTTCGGCATACGTGCTGTATGAGGGCATGGGTGCCGGCGATGGTTTTATGTGGAGCGACCCTGAACCTGCAGGTGAGGAAACCCCTCTTATCTAAAATCGCTAAAATAAACGAGTTTTCGGTAAAAGGCTCAATATTCCCGCTGAGCGTTGTATCGCTGGGCGGGTCGCATACGCGTGCCGTTTGTATATGGATAGAAGATAGGGGAACTACATGCGCGTAGACAATCTGAGGAACATCGCCATCATCGCCCACGTCGACCACGGCAAGACGACGATGGTCGACAAGCTCCTGCGTGCCACGGACGCCTTCCGTGCCAACCAGCAGGTCGAGGACCGCGTCCTGGACTCTAACGACCAGGAGCGCGAGCGCGGCATTACGATTCTCGCCAAGAACATCTCTATCGAGTACAAGGACGTTAAGATCAACGTCATCGACACCCCGGGCCACGCCGACTTCGGCGGCGAGGTCGAGCGCGTGCTGCGTATGGCCGACGGCGCCCTGTTGCTGGTCGACGCTTTTGAGGGTCCCATGCCCCAGACCCGCTTCGTGCTGCGTCACGCTATCGACACCGGCCTTAAGATCATGATCGTCATCAACAAGATCGACCGTCCGGGTGCCAACCCCGAGAAGGCCTACAACGACTGCCTGGACCTTATGGCCGACCTGGGCGCTACCGACGACCAGCTTGAGTTTGCCATGGAGCATGTCATCTACGCCAGCGGCGTCAACGGCTTTGCCCGTCATGATCCCGAGGACGGCAACATGGACATGTACCCGCTGCTCGATATGATCATCGACGACATGCCCGCACCCGAGGTTGACGAGACCGCTCCGCTGGCCATGCAGTGCGTGACCATCGATCACTCCAACTTCGTCGGCCGTATCGGCATCGGCCGCGTGTACTCCGGCACCATCCACCAGGGCGACCAGATCTTGGTCGTCAAGAACGACGGCTCCAGCGCCACCGCTACCGTCAAGCAACTCTTTACCTTCGACTACCTGGGCCGTACCGAGTGCCAGGAAGTCGGCGCCGGCGACATTGCCGCCGTTGTGGGCATCGACCGCACCGATATCGGCGATGTCTACACCGACCCCGAGAATCCCGTCGAGCTCGAGCCCATCGAGATTGACCCGCCGACCCTGTCCATCGTCTTTGAGGCTTCGACCTCCCCGCTCGTCGGTCGCGACGGCGACATCGTGGGCGCCCGTCAGCTCAAGGAGCGCCTGTTCAACGAGGCCGAGAACAACGTGACCATGAAGATCGAGGAGCTCGAGGACAAGAGCGGCGTCGAGGTCTCGGGTCGCGGCATCCTGCACCTGTCCGTTCTGATGGAGTCCATGCGTCGCGAGGGCTTTGAGTTCCAGGTTGGCCGTCCTCGCGTTCTGTTTAAGAAGGACGAGAACGGCAACAAGATGGAGCCCGTCGAGCAGGCTGTTGTCGAGTGCCCGGACGAGTACTCGGGCAAGGTCGTTGAGGTCTTCGGTACCTCCGGCGGCATCATGACGAGCATGGATACCTCGGGCATCGTGACGCACCTCGAGTTTAAGATCCCGACCCGCGGCATCATGGGTCTTAAGAACCGCATCATGAACGTCACCCACGGCGAGGGCGTGTTCTACCACACCTTCCTGGAGTATGGCCCCTACGCCGGCGAGATCGGCAACCGCCAGAACGGCGCCATGATCTCCATGACCACCGAGAAGGCCGTTGCCTACGCCCTGGGTACGCTGCAGGAGCGCGGTCAGCTGTTTGTTGAGCCGGGTACCGAGTGCTACGAGGGCATGATCGTGGGCGAGCGCAGCAAGGCCGGCGACATGGTCGTCAACATCGCCCGCACCAAGAACCTGGGTAACCAGCGTTCCTCGACCTCCGACATCTCCGTGCAGCTGGTGCCGCCTCGCACCTTCTCTCTGGAGGAGGCGCTGGAGTACATCGCCGACGACGAGCTGGTGGAGATTACTCCCAAGAACATCCGCCTGCGCAAGCGTCTGCTCAACGCCACCGACCGTAAGAAGGCAGCCGTCCGCGCCGGCCAGGTCAACAAATAAGCGCTGGGGCTTATAACTGCCAATAAGAAAGGGCGTCGACCGCAATGGTCGGCGCCCTTTTTGGTGCAATGGGATCAGGTTGCTTTGCGCCACCACAAAGGTGCCTGGCCCTTTTGTGGTGGTTGGCGGCTAGGCGGTGGGGAGTCCTGGCGTGTTAGCCGGCTGCTGCGGCTTGAGGTGGGCGTTGCGCCAGATGATCTGGATGGCGTAGCCGAGCGTGAAGACGAAGGCTACACCGCTGACAAAGTTGCCCATAAGAGGAAGTGCCGTGAGTGCGCCCGCGACGATACCGCCCACGGCGGCCATGGCGTAGCGGTTTTGGTTGTGTCCGACCATGCGCGCGACCGCGGTGCCCGTAAATGCCGCCGAGACCAAAGCGATGCCGATGACGCCGCACATGAGGGCGGCGGCGAGCGACAGGCCTGCAATCGAGATGATGAGCAGCAGCACGGCGGGAGCGACGGCGACCGTGCCCAGAAGACCACTTACCCACAGCGGCATGGGTCGCTGATGGAGCATGCCGGCAGCGCTGGCGGTTGCGCGTGGAAAGACAAGCTCAAGCAGGATGGCGACAAAGCAGGTGGAAAGCGCCGCGGCAACGATGCCGCCGATAATGTCGTTGGCCGTAGAGGTGTTCTCGTTCTCGGTCCGGTCGATCTTGAGAGCTCCGACCTGGGCGCCCTCGGCCCGCTCGGGGTCCTGTGAGACGTGGGCGTTCACCGTGCCGGTGATGCGGGCGTTTTTACCCAGGATGAGCTTGTCGGCCCAGACTTCAACATTGCCATCGACGGTGCCGTCGATGGTAACGGTGTCGCCGGCAAGCGCCGCCGATTTGGCGGAGCCGCGCAGGGCGACCGTTTCGCCCGCCGCGTAAAAACAGTTGGCGGTGCTGCCGGTGTTGAGCACGACGTGCTGGCCGGCCACCGTGACGCTGCCATCGATTGCGGTTTTGGCGATATCGATGGTGCGTGCCGCCAGACGAATGGCGCCGCCTACGGTGCAATCGCGAATCGACAGGCTCTCACCCGCCGCGATAATATCGCGGCCGATGGAGGCGTCGTCTAGGTTGAGACTTTGGCCGGCCCAGTACAGGTCGCCTTCGATACCGGACGGAGTTGAGTCAACTTCGGTTGCGAGCACGTTTCCCGCGGTGTCGGTGCCGGCGAACGACACCGTGGGAAGTGCGGTGAGCGCGAGCGCAATCAGCGCGAATAGGATGGTGATGCGGGCCTGCGCTTTGTGGCGCCGGATCGACGGTACTTGGTTGCAAGGCATAGTGAATCCTTCGTTAGATACTCGACAGGTATCTAACAGGGTACCCAACGCGCGGGCGCTCTAAAAGAATCTCTCGGTTGCATTTCGAGGGGTTGTGCTGTGCTACCTACTTTTTACGGTGCAAAAAGCGCGCGATGTCTTCCTCGGTAGGGCTTTTGATGTCAAAGCGCAGTGATAGCCAGCGCAGCCCCATGGTCACCACAACGCATACGACCAGCGCGGCAACATTGCTCATGAGGCCGCTCATGACGAGGGCTACATAGCTTGCCGATCCGGCGATGGCCGCGATGGCATAGAAGTTGGTGCGTTGGAAAATGCCCGGGACCACGCCCATAAAGCCGTCGCGCAGCATGCCGCCGCCCACGGCGGTAAAGAAGCCCATCATGATACATACGGCGGGCGCAAATCCGTACACCAACGCCTTGTCCGCGCCGGTTGCTGCATAGATGCCGACCGAGATGATGTCGAGCAGGGGAATGAGTTTTTCGGGCTTATCGACGATTGCCGGGAAGATATAGATGATGGCGGCTGTGGCGATGGAGAGCGGTAGTGCCATGGGCTGGTTGAGGATGTAGACGTTGCCGACCTGGAGCGTCATATCGCGCAAAAGACCGCCGCCCAGACCGCAGACCACCGCGAGCGCGACCGCGCCCACCAGGTCGAGCTTGTGCTCGCGAGCGACCAGCACGCCCGAGATCGATGCCGCGACAACGGCGAACATCTCGAGCCAAAACGGGATGGCAACCATGGCATCCGAGGCGTGTGAGGTAACGGTCATAGCGGCGACGACGGGCAAGATGAGGTCCTTTGATTCTCGGGTTTGAACAATGCCCGTACATAGTACATGGTTGACGGCGATTGAGACCCTATTGCTCGGCAAACGGTAGGGACTGGGAACGGTCATGGGTACCAAACATGTACATCAGCCTCCAAAGATGCCGAAAAATGTCGTTTTTGGAGGGTGATGTACATGTTTGAGATTCAAGGTGAAATCGAAAGCAATGGGGGACGTGGCTGAATAGGAGGGATGTCCAAATTTTGAGCGGAGCTCAAAATTTATTCGGTCGGCTTGCGCCGACCGCGCTGCGCTAAAAACGCGCCACTGGCGCGTTTTCTTTACGCTCCGCGTCCTGACGGGTTCGAATCCCTCCTCCTCCGCCGTATTTGCTTGTAAGGGACTCTAAACAAAAAAGCCCCCGTTTTCGGGAGCTTTCTCAACCAAAATGGCGGAGGAGGAGGGATTCGAACCCTCGTGACCTTATACAGGCCAAACGGTTTTCGAGACCGCCGCATTCAACCACTCTGCCACCCCTCCGCGTGGGGTAAAAACAAAGCAGGCTCAAAGGCCTGCTTTGGAATTAACTGGCGGAGAGTCAGGGATTTGAACCCTGGAGACGCTTTTGACGCCTACACGATTTCCAATCGTGCTCCTTCGGCCACTCGGACAACTCTCCGTTAAATGCGAAAGTCAGTATACACGAGGAATCGCAAAGTGCAAACAGAAAAGTTGGCATTTTTTAAAACGCTTGGCCGTGCTTGGCGCTGCAGTGGGGCTTGAGGTCCCAAAAAACGGCTTCCGACCAGCGTGGTTGATCAACTCAATTGTTCAAAAAAGGGTATTCATAAGCGACTTGGCAATGAATTTAAAAATCTTTGGGTGGTGCTGTGGGCCACTGGTATGCATTTTGCGACCACAGCCTTGTGCCCGCTGACCTGCGGCTTGGCTCAGCTTGTCCCCACGGCACCGTATCTTGAACACAGATCCGTCAAGCATTTGGTCAGCATTTGGTTGGAATGCGCATGAAGTGCCGTGTGAGCATGGACATATGTGGAGGTCATGAGGTTGTAGCTGCATATTCTTGCAGCCTAGGAGGTTGAAAGATATTATTACCAAGTCTTTTCCTGCTTCAGGCGCACCTTCACGACCTGAAGCCACATTTGCCCAGAGGAGGTGACAATATGAAGGCTTATGAACTGCTGTTCTTTGTTGACCCGTCGCTCGACCCCGAGACTCGTCTCGCTGTTATGAAGCGTATCGATACCACGATCGCTGAGGGCGCTGGCAAGGTCGACTCCGTTGACGAGTGGGGCAAGCGCAAGCTCGCCTACGAGATCAACGACCTCACCGATGGTGACTACACCCTCATCAACTTCCACGCAGATCCTACCCAGATCGCCGAGCTTGATCGCGTCCTGCGCATCACCGACGCTGTGGTCCGCCACATGATCGTCCGTCGCGACGACCAGGAGTAAGACTGTCGTTTTGGACTGGGCTTGTGCCCCAAGAGGAAGTAGTGAGTTATGAGCATCAATCGAGTGAACATCACCGGTAACCTCACCCGCGATCCCGAGCTGCGCGCCACCGCCGGCGGAACCCAGGTTCTGTCCTTTGGCGTCGCCGTGAACGATCGTCGCCGCAACGCGCAGACTGGCGAGTGGGAGGACTATCCCAACTTTGTCGACTGCACCATGTTCGGCACCCGCGCCGAGGCCGTGAGCCGTTTCCTGGCAAAGGGAAACAAGGTCGCGATCGAGGGCAAGCTGCGCTACAGCTCTTGGGAGCGCGACGGCCAGCGCCGGAGCAAGCTTGAGGTCATCGTCGATGAGATCGAGTTTATGAGCTCCCGTGGTGGCCAGGGTGGCTACGACCAGGGCGGTTACGCCCCCGCAGCTCCCGCGCCCGCAGCACGTCCTGCCGCACCGGTGGCTACGCCGCCCGCGGTCGACGTCTACGATGAGGACATCCCGTTCTAAGGGTTGTTCACCTATTTTTGAGTGAGAGGCGGCTTCGGTTCGCCGAAGTTGCCAAACGAAAGGTATTTTGACATGGCTAATGATTTTTCTGCACGTCAGCCGCGTCGTAAGTACTGCCAGTTCTGCAAGGAGAACACTGAGTTCATCGACTATAAGGACACTCAGCTTCTCCGTAAGTACATGACCGACCGTGGCAAGATTAAGCCCCGTCGCGTCACTGGCGCTTGCACGCAGCATCAGCATGACATCGCCAACGCCATCAAGCGCGCCCGCGAGATGGCTCTCCTGCCGTACACCGTCCCCGTGGTTTCCTCTCGTGGCAACCGCGACCGCGGCTAAGAAGGGAGACGCATCATGAAGGTTATTCTTCTCGATGAGATCAAGGGCAAGGGCGGCGAGGGTGACGTCGTAGAGGTCGCTCAGGGTTACGCTGAGAACTTCCTGTTCCCCAAGAAGCTCGCTGTTGCCGCCACCAAGGGCAACCTCAAGCAGCTTGACGAGCGTCGCAACAACATCGCCAAGCGCGAGGCCGTCCGTCTGGCTACCGCCAACGAGACCAAGGCTGCCTTCGAGGGCAAGACGGTCACCGTTGACGTCAAGGTCGGCGACGAGGGCATCCTCTTTGGCTCCGTTACCGCCGCTATGATCGCTGACGCCATCAAGGCTCAGCTCGGTATGGACATCGACCGCAAGCGCGTCGAGCTCGGTAAGCCCATCAAGGTTGCCGGTGCCCACACCGTTGCCATCTCGCTGTACCGCGAGATCAAGGCCGAGGTTGTCGTTCTCGTCGGCGTTACCGCCGAGGAGCTCGCTGCCGAGGCTGAGGTCGAGGAGGCCGCTGAGGTCGCCGAGGCCGAGACCGCCGAGGTCGAGACTGAGGCTGCTGCCGAGTAGCATTTGCTGCAACGCAACAATCTTGTTCTAAGAAGGGCGCTCTGGGAAACCAGGGCGCCCTTTTGTTTTTTGCGCTGAGTGAGTGTCATGGTGAACGTTGCGTCGAAGTCCTATATACAGGACCGTTCATCCGTTTGGTTCGGTGATGATTGGCGGCGCGCGGCGCGTTTTGGGACCGTGGCTGATACTATGGATGCTCGCAAGCGATATGAATGAGGATGCTCATGGCATATGACGATAGGGAGACCGGGCTGACGGTTGAGGACCGCGGCTCCAAGTTGGGTCTTCCCCAAAACCAAGATGCAGAGGCCAATGTACTGGCCGCTATGCTGCTATCGCCCGAGGTGGTCGAAGAGGCCCAGGTCGAGCTGCAGCCCGATGACTTCTACCGGCCCATTCATAAGACCATCTATACCGCGATGGTCGATATGTACAACAGCCGCATTCCCATCGACTCCATCTCGCTGATCGATTACCTGCGAAGCATCAACAAGCTTGATGCCGTGGGCGGCGAGGCCTACATTTTGGAGTTGATGGGTCAGACCCTGTCGCTCGTCAACTGGCAGCACCATGCCGCTATCGTTCGCCGCGATTCGATGCTGCGTGAGCTGATCGGCGCCACCAACGAGATCAACGCGCTGGCCTATAACGCTCCCACCGATACCAAAGAGGTCGTGGAGCTGGCCGAGAGCAAGTTGCTCAAGGTCACGGCGCGCGAGGTCAAGTCGAGCTACAAGACGCTGACCGAGTTTATGGTCGAGGCCTATAACGAGGCCGAGGAAGTGTGCCAGGCAGGCGGCCAGGCTGCGGGCGTGCCCACGGGCTTCCCGTCGCTCGACCGCATGCTCATGGGTTTTCGCGAGGGCCAGCTCATCATCATCGGCGCCCGCCCTGCTGTGGGTAAGACGTCGTTCGCCCTGAATCTGGCGCTCAACGCTGCCGCGGCCGGTTATACCGTCGGCTTCTTCTCGCTGGAGATGTCGGGCAAGGAAATTGCCCAGCGTCTGATTTGCGCCTACGCCATGATTTCGATCAGTGACTTCCGCATGGGCCGCATTAGCCCCGAGCAGTGGGCCAATATCAACGAGGCCACGCAGACCTTGTCCAAGCTCGATATTCTGATTGACGATACGCCCGGCACCACAGTGACCGAGATTCGCGCCAAGAGCCGCCGCATGCTCCACAACAAGGAGAAGGCCATCATCATCCTGGACTACCTGCAGCTGGTGAGTCCTCCGCCGGGACGCCGCTCAGAGAGCCGTACCGTCGAGGTCTCCGAGATGTCGCGTGGTCTGAAGATCATGGCCAAGGAACTCAAGATCCCGCTCATCGCGCTGTCGCAGCTCTCGCGTCAGGTCGAATCCCGTACCGGCAAGCGCCCGCAGCTTTCCGACCTTCGTGAATCGGGCTCCATCGAGCAGGACGCCGATATCGTTATGTTCTTGGACCGCTCCGCCGACGAGGCCGAAGCCTCGCGCGACGATCGACCCGACGAGGGCGTTACGCGTATCGTCGTGGCCAAGAACCGTTCGGGCCCGATCGGCGACGTCGACCTGATGTTCCTGCCGGCATCCACCAAGTTCTATGAGCTTGATGGGGCACATGCCGAGGAGTAGGACAGGCGCCCGTTGCACGGGTATACTGGGAATGTTTTGTGCTTCTGCGTGCCGGCGTGGCGCGTAGACAGTCCATGAATGTAAGGAGTAAACATGCCGTCAACCGTTTTGGTCGGTGCCCAGTGGGGCGATGAGGGCAAGGGTAAGATCTGCGACCTGGTCGCCGGCGACTTCGATGCCGTCGTGCGCTACTCGGGCGGCAACAACGCCGGCCACACCATCGTCGTCAACGGCAAGAAGTACGGCCTGCACCAGGTGCCCTCCGGCATCATGTATTCCGACCATGTGTCGGTGATCGGTAACGGCTGCGTCGTCAACCCCAAGGTTGTCCTTGAGGAGATCGACATGTTCGAGGCCGACGGCATCACCACCAAGAACCTCAAGATTAGCGGCAACGCGCATGTCATCATGCCGTACCACATCGACCTGGATGGCGCCTTTGAGCAGAAGCTCGGCAAGAAGAACATCGGTACCACCAAGCGCGGTATCGGTCCGTGCTATCAGGACAAGATGGCCCGCATTGGCCTGCGCATGCAGGATATGCTGGACGAGGCGCTGTTCCGCGACAAGCTGGAGACCGCTCTCGCCCGCGTGAACCCCGAGCTTGAGCTCATCTACAACCTGCCCACCTACACCGTGGACCAGATTTGCGACGAGTACCTGCCCATGGCCGAGCGCCTGCGTCCCTACATCACCGAGACGAGCCTGCTGCTCAACAACATGATCGACGAGGGTAAGGACCTGCTGTTTGAGGGCGCCCAGGCCACGCTGCTCGACATCGACCACGGCACCTATCCGTACGTGACGTCTTCCAACTGCACCGCCGGCGGCGCCATTACCGGCTCCGGCGTGGGCATGAAGAACGTTGACCGCGTGCTGGGCGTCATGAAGGCCTATATCACCCGCGTCGGTTCGGGCCCCATGCCCACCGAGCTTTCCTATGAGTCCGAGGCCGGCCACACGCTGACCGAGGAGGGCTATGAGTACGGCGTGACCACCGGTCGCCGTCGTCGCTGCGGCTGGTTCGACGGCCCCATCGCCAACTACGCCTCGCGTGTCAACGGCCTCACCGATATCGCCCTGACCAAGCTCGACGTGCTTTCGGCTTTCGACACCATCAAGGTGTGCGTGGCCTACGACGTCGATGGCGAGCGCTACACCAGCGTGCCCGAGCATCAGGTGCGCTTTGAGCATGCCAAGCCCATCTACGAGGAGCTCCCCGGCTGGAAGTGCGACATCACCGGTTGCCGCAGCTTTGATGAGCTGCCGCAGGAGGCTCAGGACTACGTGACGTTTATCGAGGATCTGGCACACACCCGCGTGACGTTCATTGGCGTCGGCGCCGGTCGCGAGCAGATCATCAACCGATTCTGGAAGTAATCGGGACTATTTGGTTATTGCGATATACCCCTTTGCAGCCCAAGCGGGCGGCCGAGGGGTATATTTGCTTGCAAAGGGCTCGCGCGGAGCGGGCCATTCATCCATAGAGGAGGCACCCTTGAAGGCGGACACTCAAACCATCGACATCCTGTTGTTGGGCAGCGGCGGCCGTGAGCATGCTTTGGCAGCTAAGCTCGCGGCATCACCGCGCGCCGGCAAGCTCTACATCGCGCCGGGCAACGGCGGCACCGCGAGCTGCGGCGAGAACGTTGTTCTCGACGACTGCGATCCTGCGGCCGTGGCGGCGTTTGCGCAGAGCCACGGATGCGGACTCGTGGTAATTGGCCCCGAGGCTCCGCTCGTGGCGGGTGTGGCCGACGCCGTGCGCGCGGTGGGTATTCCCTGCTTTGGCCCGGGTGCCGAGGGCGCCCAGATGGAGGGCTCTAAGCTGTTCTCCAAGCAGCTCATGGAGCGCGCGGGCATTCCGACGGCAGCCTACGGCTCGTTTACCGACGAGGCTTCGGCTCTTGCTTATGTGCGTGAGCAGGGCGCTCCGCTGGTCGTCAAGGCCGACGGCCTTGCCGCGGGCAAGGGCGTCATCGTGGCGACCGAACTTGAGCAGGCCGAGGAGGCCGTGCGCGAGTGCTTTGGCGGCACCTTTGGCGATGCCGGCAACACCGTGGTTATCGAGGAGATGCTGACCGGCCCCGAGTGCTCGCTTTTGGCCTTTACCGACGGCAAGACCGTGCGCCCCATGGCCACCTCGCAGGACCACAAGCGCGCGCTCGAGGGCGACAAGGGCCCCAACACCGGCGGCATGGGTGTCTACAGCCCGGTGCCCATCGTGACCGACGAGGAGCACGCCACCATGGTGAAGGTCATGGAGCAGACCGTTGCCGAGCTTGCTGCCGAGGGCATCGACTACCGCGGCTGCCTGTACGGCGGCTTTATGCTCACGCCCGCCGGCCCCAAGGTGCTGGAGTTCAATGCCCGCTTTGGCGACCCCGAGACGCAGGTCGTGCTGCCGCGCCTTAAGAACGACCTGGTTGAGGTCATGCTGGCCTGCGCTAACTGTGAGCTCGATCAGATTGAGCTCGACTGGCGCGACGAGTGGGCCGTGGCCGTTGTCCTGACGAGTGCGGGCTATCCCGGCAGCTACGAGAAGGGCAAGGTCATCGCCGGTATCACCGATGCCGAGGCC
>CABUVC010000026.1 GCA_902494855.1 uncultured Collinsella sp. | reverse complement strand
GCCACGGTGCTTGGTATCGATGTGCCCGACATTCCCGGCAACGTGCGCGATGTGGCGCTGGGCTTCGATAAGCTCGAGGATTACTTTGACAACCCCGCCTGCTTTGGCGCGACCATCGGCCCTGTGGCAAACCGCACCGCTGGCGCCACGATCGCCATCGACGGCACGGACTGGCATATGCCCGCCAACGAGGGCGCCAACAACCTGCACAGCGACCTTGAGCACGGCCTGCACAAACGTGTGTGGGATGTTGAGCTCGACGAGGTCCATAACGCCGTGCGCATGACCACCTCGCTCGAGGACGGCGAGCTGGGCCTGCCCGGCAACCGCACCTTTACGGCCGTGTTTACCGTTACACGCACCGGACGTTTCCGTATCGAGTATGGCTGCGAGAGCGACCGCGCCACCTACGTGTCCATGACCAACCACACGTACTTTAACCTTGCCGGTCATAACGCCGGCATGGACTGTGAGCACTTCTTTGTTGCCAACGCCGCCCACTACCTGCCCATTGATGACCAGAACATTCCCACCGGCGAGATTGCTCCGGTCGAGGGAACACCGTTTGACTTTCGCGAGCTGCGCCCCATCGCACCCGGCATGGAGGCCGACGACCCGCAGATTAAGCAGGCCCGTGGCTACGATCACTGCCTGTGCATCGATAACTATCAGTACGGCCGTAATCTACGCCGCGCGATGCACGTCGAGGAGATGTGGACCGGCCGCGAGCTTGACTACTACACCACCGCCCCGGGCGTGCAGCTCTACACCGGCAACTGGCTGGGCGACGAGCACGCCAAGGACGATGCTAACTATGGCTGGGGCGCCGGCTTTGCCCTCGAGGCAGAGATGTACCCCGACACGCCGCACCAGCCGCTGTTCCCGCAGGGCATCGTGGGCCCGGGTCACCCCTACAGCAATGTGATCGAGTACCACTTTATGAGGCACTAAGCCCACAACGCGACATATCGCACAGCAGCGCCCGCCGGCACCACCGCCGGCGGGCGCTTTTTCATCTTTTGGGCTCATTTTCGCTGTGACTGTATGAGTGACATATCAAAACTATGCCCATTTACTACGTTTAGCCCGGGTTGCTCGACCATGCACCGGTTTTTGCTAAATTCGCGAGCCGTCTACCTTTGGTTTTGTTTTTCTCAAATTCGACATGCTCGGCGATAGCCGATCAAACGTAGTAAATGGACATAGTTTTTGACAGGCGATATCGCGCGCGTCCCTCGCAAGGGCAAAATGATCCTTTTTCCTCCGCCCCCAGGAGATCACGTGAGCAGGTTCTCGATGGGATCGGGGTCGGAGCCGGGGAGATAACGGATTTCTAGCTCTATGCCGAGCTCTTGCAGCTCTTTGAAGGCGGCGACATCTGCGTCGTCTACGGCGACTGCGGGCGTTACGGGGTGCTTGCCCTCCCCTGCCCACATGTGACCTATGCTGATCTTGGTAATGGGCACACCGCCCTTAACCAGCGCGAGCGCATCGGCGGGTGAGGCCACCATAATCAGGATCCATTGGCGCGGCGTTGCGGTATGAATGATGTCGATGGTCCTTTGCACCGAGAAAAACCGTGTCCAAACGCCTTCTGGCGCCGCCACCCTCATGGGTGCCCATTGGCGCGAATCCGCCGCGATCTCATCGTTGACGATCAGGACGAGGTTGGAACCCACGGCTTCGTTCCACAGCCCAACGTCTTGCCCGTAAATGAAACGGTCGTCGATACGTGTGAGAATGATCTTGGGTTGAGCCATGGCTGCCCCATTCAGTTTGAGACCCGTAAGAGCGAGACATCACGTCTCCAATATTAGTGCATTTAAAGTGAGAAAAGCCGTTACAACACTTGCGCGGATTTGCGATGTCCCGTATCATAGACAGCCGTTGACGCCTCAGCTGCGTCACCACATGGCCGCCAGCGTAGCTCAGTTGGTAGAGCACCGCTCTCGTAAAGCGGGGGTCACCGGTTCGAGCCCGGTCGCTGGCTCCATTGCACAAGATAGCCGCCTACGGGCGGCTTTTTTGTTGCCGATTTCGGACGCACATCCGCCAATCCAAGCACAACGCTGCCGGCAACTCCCCTACTCAACAAAAAGCCCCGCCAACCGCAATCCCCAAAGGAACCGCGATCAGCGGGGCTCAAGCGCGCTCCCCCAAGGGAGTCACGCCATCAGACGAACGGCTCAGCCGAGCAGTTCGCTACTCCTCCCAGTAAGCATCTGCAAGCAGCTTAAAGCAGATCTTCTTGACCGGCTGTGCACCATCGCCCGGGAACTCGAGCGTGGGCATGTGAGGCTCGCCGGCAACGAACAACGCGAACTTGTCGTCGGCAAGATCGCCGGCGATCGAAGCGTCGGAATCGACCAGATCGTAGTCGTCCTTCTCGTCAAACTCCTGGACCAGCGTCAGGCTGCCCGTGGCAACCTTAAAGGCCTCGCGACCCTCGACGTCGATCTGCAGGTCGTGATAGCGCTGATGCGTCTCATAGTGAGCCTCGGTCTCGGGACGCGTCGTGGGGGCCATGACGTTCGCAAAGACCTTGTCGCCCAGAATCGGATGGCTGCCGACCTCGAGCTGCGCCGGGTCGTTCTCCTCGAGCCAGTCAATCAACACGTCGAGGCCCTTGAGCATTCCGCGGTACTCCTCGATATCGCCCAATGCACCGTAAATCATCTAAATCCCCTCTCGGATCGTTTCTCTGGCGGCTACTCGGCAAACGCATTGCCGACGCTGTTGCCACCCACATACGTCTCGACCAGGGTAAGGTCGGGATTGAACACGACAGCATCGGCGTCGCGCCCCCGCATAATGCTACCGCACTTGGCATCAGCTCTAACCACAAGCAAGCAAGCGACGCCGGGGCCGACGCCCAGGCTCCTACAGCTCGGTCACGACAACGCCGTTGTAAACCTCATCCCAACGATCCATAACCAAGTGGCCGGTCATGGGATCCATGGCGTTAAGCTTGCCGCAGGTATTGGCGGTACGCAACACCGTCTCGTCGTCTGCGCCAGCAGCGATGGCATGCGCGAAGCCAGCGATAGTGGAGTCACCTGAGCCCGTAGCGTTAACGGCAGGGATATCGGGGGTCTTGGCGCGGAACGCGCGGCCGTTATGGAAGCCCACGGAACCGGCAGCGCCCATGGACACGACGACCCAGGGGATATCGGAGAAGCGAGCGTCAGAGGCGAGCGCGGCGCGGAGCTCGTCCACATCGTCGGTGGTAAAGTTCGTGCCCAGAAGGCCGTTGATCTCGGTCAGGTTAGGCTTGACCAGCTCGGGCTTAATTTCGGACTTAAGGGCGGCCTCGAGCGAAGCACCCGAGGTATCAAGCAGCACCTTGGCGCCGGCGTTCTCGGCAATGCCCGTGATCTTGGCATAGTAGTCTGCCTCGACACCGCGGGGCAGCGAACCCGAGATGGTAACGACATCGGCCTTGCTCGCAAGCTCGGCGAACTTGGCGGTAAAGGCATCGAGCTCCTCGGGGGCAATCGTCGGGCCGCTCTCGAGCAGCTCGGTCTGGTTGCCGGCGTGGAGGATGTTAAGGCAAATGCGAGTCTCGCCCTTGATGGGCACAAAGTCGTTGTTAATACCGTTGGCGTCCATGAGCTCAGCCATGTAGGCGCCCATGTGGCCGCCGAGCAGACCGGTTGCCACAACGTCGTCGCCCAGCTGGCCCAGCACACGGGCCACGTTGAGGCCCTTGCCGCCGGCGGTCTTTTCGGGCGTCACGCGGTTGACGTCGTCGATAATGAGCTCATCGAGCTGATAGCGCGTATCGACAGACGGGTTCATCGTAACGGTGAGGATCATTTCTAGCTCCTTATCTCGCAGGCTCCTTGTGCCTCGCGATACGAGTCGACAAAACGGAATTACAAAATCTCAATCGTGAACGAGCGCACGATGGTTTCTTTGGGCTTGGCGATCAGGCAGCCGCGCTTATGCTCAAGCACGTCATCCTCATCGGAACAGGTCGAAAGGCCACCCCAGGGCTCAACTGCCACAAAATCACCCTCGGGCTTACTCCACACAATAAGATAGGGGAAGCCCTCAAAGCTCAGGCGAACACCCTTGTCCTCGCCCTTCTTGGAAAGCGTGACCTGACGGCTCTCGAGCACGTCAAAGATGGTCTCCGCAAAATCGAAGAGCTCGTGCGACAGGGGCAGCGTCTTTCCCACCATGGGGTTCTTGGAGCGCTTGTCCACGTCAATCAAGCCAGTCGAAGGAACAGCGGTGCAAAGCTCTGCAGCCTCGTCTTTCTCAAAGCGCAGCTCGTAGTCCGTATAGGCCTCGCCCTCGTCGAGCGGGCACCTAAAGCCGGGATGCCCACCGATAAAGAACGGCATGTCCTCGGTACCCTCGTTGGTAACCTCATAGGAGACACGCACGGCAGCGCCCTCGAGCGTATAGCGGGCGACGAGCCTAAACGGATACGGATAATCGCTCAACAACGCAGCGTTATCCTCGGACGCCAGACACACAGCCAGCTCGTTTTCGCTTTGGCTCAGCAGCTTCCACTCCTGCTTGCGCGCAAACCCATGACGGGCGAGCTTCACATGATGCCCGGCAAACGTCATGGCGCTACCATCACGCAGGCCTCCGCAAATCGGAAAGCAGACCGGCGCCTGACCGGACCACACTGCGGGGTCACCCTGCCACAAATACTCGCGACCTCCAGCCTCGATCGAGGTAAACGAGCCGCCAGCCGTGGAAACCTTAATAGAAATCGAATCGTTGGAAAGAGCGTATTCCATTGCCCATCCTTTCGAACAACTGCTTTTTGCTCGCAAGTACCCGTCTCGGCTCTGACCAAAGGACAAACCCGCACGTTCATCGATGCGTCCGGTATCCCAGCCATGCAACGGGGTACCATACAGACATTGATCTAATTACAGCTGAAAGGCCTTCTTATGCGAACCATCATCCTTTATGCCTCACGCCACCACGGCAATACGAAAAAGCTCGTGGACGCCATCGTCGAGGCGCACCCCGAAATCGATACCCTCGACGTGAAGTCACTCGGTAAAAACGAGTACCCCGACCTGCACGAATACCATCTGATCGGCGTCGCCACGGGCATTTATTACTCCGAGATCGACAAAGATATGGCGCGCGTGCTCACGAACGTGCTGCAGCCGCAGGACAAGGTGTTTGGCCTTATGACCTACGGTGGCAAAAACAAGTGGTACGGCAAGGATATCGATGGCATCTGTCGCATGAGACAGGCCATCTTTATGGGTGTCTACGGCTGCCCCGGCTTTGATACGTGGGGGCCGTTCAAACTCACCGGCGGTGTCCAAAAGGGACACCCGACCGCTGAGGAAATTAAGGGCGCCGTCGACTTCTTCGACAAGATCGAAGACGAGTATGGCGAGATCATCGTCGAAGAGTACGCCAAGCGCGAGAAGCGTCTAGCCTACGAAAAGGAGCATCCTGCAGGAGGCCTGGTGGCCGGCGTTAAGCGCACGGCAAAGAAGATTGCTAACAAGCTGTAACTGTGAAGGTGCTTTTGAGCGTTTAACCCATACGGCGGGTCCGAGCAGATTCGGGCCCGCCGTCTTTTTCTATCGTTACTCGGTAAAGGCGTTGCCGACGCTCTGGCCGCCAACATACGTCTCGACGAGGGTGAGCTCGTGGTCGAACACGACAAAGTCGGCGTCGCGACCCGGCATGATGCTGCCGCACTTATCCTCGATGTGCGCGGAGCGTGCCGGCACCTCGGTTGCCATGCGAATGGCGATATCGGCGCTGGCGATGCCCCAGTCGACGATGTTCTTGACGCCCTGGGCAAGCGTGAGCACCGAACCGGCAATGCTCTTGCCATCGGCGAGCCAGCACAGGTTGTCCTTCATGATGACGTCCATGCCGCCGCTGGTGTAGCTGCCCTCGGGCATGCCGCCGCAGCCCAGGCAGTCGGTGATGAGTACCGTGTGCTGCCAGCCCTTGGCCTGCAGCAGCGCCTTGATGGCGGCAGGGTTTACGTGCTTGCCGTCACAGATGATCTCGGCGTAGGTCTCGGACGTGGACATAGCAGCACCCACGACACCGGGCTCACGGTGATGCAGCCCGCGCTGGCCGTTATAGGTATGCGTAAAGCAGCTGGCACCGGCGTTGATGGCAGCGATGCACTCATCGTAGGTGGCGTCGGAGTGACCGATGCTGGTCACCACACCCTTGGCGTTCAGAGCAGCCGCATAAGCAGCGGCACCGTCGCGCTCGGCCGCCATGGCGCTCTTAACGATGCGACCGCCCGCAGCCTCCTGCCACTGATCGAAGACCTCCTCGGAGGGGTCGATCAGATAAGCGGGGTTCTGCGCGCCCACGTGCTTCATGGTAAAGAAAGGGCCTTCCAGGTAGATGCCCTGAATGCGAGCACCGCAGAAGTCGGGGCCGCGACCCTCGTCCGCCTGGGCGATGGCGGCGCAGGCGTCCTTAATCTGCTCGACGCCATCGGTGAACGTCGTGGGCAGCCAGCTGGTGGTACCGCGACGGGCGAGTTCGGTCGAGCTGATATCGATGCCCTCGGGATCGTTATCGGTAGTCGAGTGGTTATAGAAGCCATGGATGTGGGTGTCGACCATACCCGGTGCGATCCACGATCCCGTGTAATCCTTAATCTCGCAAGAGGGCTCGTCGGCCTGCCAGGCGCCAAAGACGCCATCCTCGACCATAAGATAGCCGCCCAGTTGCGGGCCTGCCGGCAAGAAGAACTTGTCAGCCTTAATTGCGTACGTGCTCATATGCACTCCTTGCTTCTAAAGCAGTTGACTGTGGTGATGCTTATACCCAGCTCACGTAAAACAAAAAGCGCCCGCCCGCCGTTATGAGCGGACGGGCGCCCTTACAGGGGGACGCGATTAAGCGGTGAAGGGGTGAATCGTCACGCCCTTGACCACGCGGTTGACCGTGCCGGTGGGGCTCGGCGTATCGGGCGTGTTGCCCACGCGCACGGAGTTGAGCAGGCTGATTGCCTGGGCAAACATCACGAACGGCAGAGCAAGGTAACCCTCGGGGAGTGCCTCATAGCCCTTAAAGGTGAAGGACTCACCCTCGTAGACAGTAGCGCCATCCTGCTGAACGGCAACGGTGCGCTGAGCGATATCGTCGCCACCGATCTCGTTGAGGATGTCGATGTCGTACTGACGGGTGTAGGCGTCGTTGTTGACGAATACGAAGACGAGCGTCTTATCGTCGACGAAGGACTTAGGTCCGTGACGATAGCCCATGGAGGTGTCGTAGGAAGTGGCAACCAGGCCATGAGCAAGCTCGAGGATCTTGAGCTGGCTCTCCTGAGCAAGGCCGCCAAAGGAGCCGGAGCCAAGGTAGGTCACGCGGTTGAAGTCGCCAGCGAGGTAGTCGGCAACCTCAGACTCGCGAGCGATGACCTCCTCGCCCATCTTGGCGATGGTCTCGACCCACTCGGCCTTCTGCTCGTCGGAAGCCTCGTCAAAGATGAGAGTAGAGAGCAGGGTCATGCAGGTGTAGGAGCCGGTCATGGCGAAGCCCTTGTCGTTGGCGCGCGGGATGAGCAGCGTCAGCGCATTGGGATCATCGGCGGACTCGACGGCGAGCTTGCCCTCGGGCGCGCAGGTGATGTTGAGGAACTTGACGTTGTGGGCGAGCTCCTTGGCAACGGCAACGGCGGCAAGGCTCTCGGGGCTGTTGCCAGAGCGGGCAAAGGAAACCACGAGCGTGGGATCCTCGGCGCGCAGGAAATCGCGCGGAGCGCTCACGATGTCGGTCGTGGCGATGGGCTTAAAGTCGTAGAGATCAGTGTTGCCGGCGTGACGCAGATACGGGGCGCAGGTATCGCCAACATAGTCGGACGTACCGGCACCGGTGAAGACAACGGACAGACGGCCCTCGCCCATAGCGCGAGCCTCGGCCAGAAAGGCCTCGATGGCCTCCTTGTTCTCGCGATAGATGTTGAGCGTATCACGCCAAAGCTCGGGCTGCTGAGCAATCTCGGCCGTGGTGATCTGGGCGCCGAGCTCGGTGAGCTCCTCGACACTCTTCTCGAACATTTCTAATACCTCTCTCTAGAAGTAATCCTCTGACGTGCAATTATACACTTCGGTTGGTTATCTGGTAGTAACCAGTTAAATACAAAGAATCATCATATGGAAACGATGCCAACACTAGTCGCTACGCTGGTGGTAAACCTTGTATTTAAACTGATCGGCACGAGCAACCGAGAGCGTATACTCCACAACCTCGTTTGACTCGTTATACGTAGTCCTAACCAAATCGAGCACAGGCGAGCCCTCGACAATTTCCAAAAGGTGGGCATCGGTGGGACGGGCTATGCTCGCATAGAACTCCTCTTCGGCCACACGTATTTTTTGCTGAAAGTCTTGCTCAATCACATCGTAAAGCGGCTTACGCTCCAGCAGCGGTCGCTTTAGGGACAGAAATTGACGAACCGGTAGATAGCTGCGTTCGACCATCATGGGCATGTTGTCGGCAGAACGAAGGCGCTTGAGCTTAAAAATGCGATCACCGATACGCAATCCCATATGCTCGGCCAGATTCTTATCGGCCTCCATCTCGC
This sequence comes from uncultured Collinsella sp., assembly GCA_902494855.1. Classification (GTDB taxonomy): domain Bacteria; phylum Actinomycetota; class Coriobacteriia; order Coriobacteriales; family Coriobacteriaceae; genus Collinsella. Next base: position 4,986 of record CABUVC010000026.1, on the reverse strand, counting down.
AAAACTCGAGAATCGTGGTCTCGGGGTCACGACCCATCGCGCGCATCTGCTCGGTAAAGCTGTAGGACTGCATAAGATTGGTTGCCTTTGCCGAACGGTCGGTCACAAAGGTACCGCGACCGTGCTGCCGAACCACCAGTCCTAAACGCTCCAGTTCCTGCAGAGCCAGACGTACCGTAGTGCGCGAGAGACCATAGCGCTCCGAAAGTTCGCGCTCGGAAGGAATCATGTCACCGGCGCGATATTCATGGTCAATCTTTTCGGTCAGAATATCGACCAGCTGATCGTACAGCGGTTGCTTACGCGCTCCGATCGCCATCCTATCCTCCCTTTTGCTCGAATTCGGCTAACTACCCAGGGTGTTAAGCATTATCTGTCTGCCACACCCGAATCATCAAGAAAACAAAAGCCGCGCGCTCTTTCGAGCACGCGGCTTTTAACATACACATGGCTTAAGGGGTCGGGGTGTGAGCCGCGTAGGGACACACCCCTCAAGCTAGAGCCTTACCAGATGCTCGGCCAGAGACCAAGCGGGCCAGCGCCCAGGATGCCAAGGACGAAGAGCAGGAGAATGCCCTTGGTCGGGGTCCAGCTGTGCTTAGCGAACATGTAGTAAAGCAGCAGCGTAAGCATAAGCGGGACGAGCTTGGGGACGATGGTGTTGAGGGTGTCGGCAACAGAGAAGTTGACCGGATCCTCGGTGACGGTACCGTAGGTAACGGACTCCATGCCGTTGCCCAGATCGGTGACGCCGCACTCGACAGCGTTGCCGTCGGCATCGGAAGCGGTAAGGGCGTTGCCGTCCTTATCGGTCATGGCGATGGTACCGGCCTCAGCGGTCTCGGTATCGATGCCCTCCATACCGGTGAAGTTCTCGGCCTCCTTCTCGGAGACGATCACGGTAGTAGCGGAGAGGCCACGGGTGGTGCCATTGGGGATCTGGAGGTTGATCTGGGTGCCACCCATGGTGACGACCAGGCAACCGACGACGAAGACGCCCATGATGGAAGCGGCACGCGTGAAGGCCTGCATGTTGGCGGTCAGAGCGTCAATAGCGCTGGTGCCAAGCTTGTAGGACCAGTTCATGAGCCAGAAGCGCAGTGCGAACTGGACGACGTTGAAGATCACCAGGAAGATGATCGGCGCAGCGGCGTTGCCGTTGATGGCCATGTTGGAGGTGATGCCGGCCGTGATAGGCACGAGCGTCAGCCAGAACAGGGCGTCACCGATACCACCGAGCGGGCCCATTGCGGCGACGCGGACGGCGCGAATCGTGGGGATGTCAACCTTGTTCTGCTCGAGCGAAAGCACGATGCCCATAACAAAGGTGACGAGGAACGGGTGAGTGTTGAAGAACTCCAGGTTGTGGCTCATGGAAGCCGCGAGGTCGTTCTTGTTGGTGTGGATCTTCTCCAGACCGGGGATGATGGAGTAGAGCCAACCAGCGGCCTGCATACGCTCGTAGTTGAACGAGGCCTGCAGGAAGCAGGAACGCCAAGCCATCTTGTTGAGGGTCTTCTGGTCGAGCTGCGGAGCAGGAGTGAGATCCTCGTAGTGCTCCGGGATCACATACTCATTAGATGCCATCTTCGAAGTCACCTCCGTCAGAAACAGCTGCACCCTTCAGCTCGGTCTGCTGCTGGAAGTCCCAGAAAGCGATGCCGAAGCCGATGAGAGCGAGGATGAGCAGAGCAGGGGTTGCCAGAGAATCGTTGGCAACGGTGATGAGCGCGAGGCCAAAGCCCATGAGGAAGAAGCCCCACATATCGCGGTTCATCATAACCTTGAGCAGGACGGCGAAGCCGACGAAGCGCATCATGCCGCCTGCAGCGGAAAGACCGGTCTGCAGCCAAGTCGGGATGGCGGAAGCGATGGTCTGACCGATGGTGGCGCCAGCGATGAAGAACAGGGTGACGACGACGGCGAAGATCAGGCCGAGCAGAGCCATGGCGAAGTAGTTCAGACGCTCGATACCCTTGGTGTCAGCGTTGTGAGCCATGTTGTCCGCAGAGGACATGAGCGGCGACATAAGCGTGAAGACCAGGGTAACGCCGAGCTGACCAAGCAGAGCGAACGGAATGGCAAGGCCGACTGCCGCGTTGGGCTCGAGGCCCGTAGCGATAGCGAGAATGGCTGCCATGATGCCGCCGATGACGGCGTTAGGCGGCTGAGCGCCTCCGATCGGCATGTTGCCGATCGTCATGAGCTGATAAGTACCACCCACGAGAAGACCGGTGTTGAGGTCGCCAAGGATAAGACCGATGACGGCGCCGGTGACGATGGGCTGATAGAGAGACTCGAGGAAGTTGAACTGGTCGATTGCCGCGACGAACGTGACGATGAAGACCAGAGCGACCTGGATGATCGAGTATTCCATCTTGCTCCTCCTTTCAAAATGTATGTACGCACTTTGGATTTCACGTACAGAGTGTCAGGGTTTCACTCCTGACAACGTGGATCACGAAGACTACGAGAAGAGCTTGCTCGTGTCCTCAACAGGCGTGCTCGGAACGCGCCTGATCTCCAACTCCACCCCCAATTCCTGCAGCTCTTTAAACGCAGCGACATCCTCGTCGTTAACTGCGACGGAGGTGGCGACTTGGCGCTTTCCTTCCGACATGTGCATGTTGCCGATGTTTACCTTCTTTATAGGCACACCGCCCTTGACGAGCGTAAGCACGTCTTCCGGTGTTTCGGCCACGATGAAGATCTTCTGGCGCGGGCTCGCCTTGCCAATGACGTCGATGGTCTTCTGCAGAGAGAAGAAACGAGTAGCGACGCCGGCGGGAGCGGCCATCTTCATGAGGTTCTGACGCATGGTGTTGGTCGACACATCGTCGTTGGCGACGAGAATGAGGTTGGAGCCCAGGGTGGAGTTCCACTGGGTAGCGACCTGACCATGGACCAGTCGGTTATCGATGCGGGTAAGAAGAATGTTGGGTTCTGCCATGTTGATCAGCTTCCTTTCGTTATTTGCTGACGACAGTTACTTGATCTCCTGAATCGCGTAACGCGAAACATCTACAACGGCGCCGGATCGGACTTTGATCTGGACCTTCTCGCCTTCGATGCCTTTGACGGTTCCGTAGATACCGCCGGCGAAAAGAACCTCCTGACCCGGCTTGAGCTCCGTGTGCAGCTCCTTGAAGTACTTCTGCTTCTTCTTCATGTTGATTTGCGACCAGATGGTGTAAATCAAGCCCATGATGACAAGCAGGCCTAAAAGGGCGACCGAGGAGCTCAGGACGCTGGCTCCGAAATCGGCCATTAGATGCCGTCCTCGTCGCCGAAGACGTCCTCCTCGTCGGAGCCGGCAACGGATGCGACCGTCTGGGCGGTGATGCCCGTCTGGCCAACGGTCACGGCCTGCTCGCCAAGCTCGGCGAGCGTGGCATTGCCGCGGAGGAACAGAAGCTCAATAACCATGGGAAGGTTGGTGCCAGTCAGAACCTCGACATTGTCGACATCCTGGGCAATCATCATCGACTGATTGAACGGAGTACCACCGAGCAGGTCGGTAAAGACGAGCACGCCATCGCACTCCTCGCGCATGGCGGTAATAGCGGCGCGGAGATCCTCACCGTAGGAAGCAGCCTGGTCGCCCTCGAAAGGAACGACGGTAAAAGCGGGCTGGTCACCAGCGACCATAGCGATAGCGCTTGCAAGGCCGGGTGCGAACTGTCCATGACCGGTAAGAATAAAGCCAACCATTCAAATTTCCCTTCCGAAGGTGTGTACGATCTGAGTCCGATGATGTTCGGAAGCCAACGGGCAATCGCCCTTAAAGCTTCTTGGAAAGCGTTCTTTGAGAACCAGTGGTCTCTCAACTGGTAGTAACCACGTGACGTGTTGTCACTATATCACCACAGAAGAGGTTGCTTTCGTTGATTCATACAGTAAAACGTTTTTGCACCGTTCACGGTAAAAAATCGACCGTTTACCGCTCGTTAACACTTCTACCTGCAGTTTTGAAACCATTTCGAAATGCTTTGGCAAAAGATCGGAACTATTTTTATGTCTAAACAACGCAAGGCGGCTAACAATAGCGTGTAGAAAAAATGCAGGTCATTATGAAGATTTGTGAATTGGTCTTTTTGACTTAATACCAGTTAGAACCAGTTTAGAAATTATCGGTGAACGGTAGTTTTCGACCGCTCACCGGTTACTTGCAATCGTTTGCAGTTGTTTTCCCAGATGAATTAGGGACACCCGATGAAGCACTTGCGCGATCGTGCAATCTAACCTTCCAATCTCAAATGACAGCTCCACAACGCAATAAGCCCGCTAGAACGCGTCGTTCTAGCGGGCTTATTCAGATAGTTCGGCTACGCGATCGGTAAGCTCAGGCAATCTTTACGCAAACAGGCCGTAGATGCTGATGTTGGCCTTGGCGTAGAGGCCGTTAGCATACTCGGTCCACTTGGAGCTGGCGCTCGAAGCCTGCGAGGAGTACTGCTGATAGGCGGTGTAATAGGCGGTCATGGCCTGCTTATAGGTAGCGCTATCGGCAGTAAAGGCATCGTCGGCAAAGGCCTTAGCGTAGGTGCTATCGGCGTCCTTCCAGGTGCCCTTCTCGCTATCCCACTCGTCACCGGCAAGGTTGATGATGTAATCGGCGTAATCCTTGCTCGCGGTCTCCTCGTTGCCGTCAGCAGGCTCGGTCGGGGCGGTCGGCATGCTTGCGGAGCTATCGCCCACCTTCTTCTTGTAGAGCTTCTGCAGCGTCGCGGACTGACGGACGATCTGCTTGGCCTGGTCCTTGGACACGCCGTACTGCGTGGCCATGGTCTTGTAGTCGGAGGTGCCGATGGACTCCTCGGCGTACTGCTTCATCTCCTTAGAAGAGACGGTGATGCCCTCGTCCTCGGCAGCGTCGAGCAGGATCTTGTTGCGCACGTAGGACAGGATGACGTCGGCAGACGGAGCGGTGTAGTTGCCATCGCTATCCTTGACGGTGTCGAGGCTGTACTGGCTCTCGATGGCCTC
>CABUVC010000025.1 GCA_902494855.1 uncultured Collinsella sp. | reverse complement strand
CGAAGTAGCGCTTGTCGGTCTGGTCCTGTGCCATGACCTCGGTCATGTTGTTCTTCCAGATAGAGTTGGCAAAGTGCAGCGACAGGTACTTCTCGGGGCGGCCGGTGTACTTGGCAAAGGTACTCGGCAGCAGCGTGGAGGAATTGGTCACGACGACGGTCTTTTGCGGGAGAACCGGGGCGAGCTTCTTGTAGAAGTCGATCTTTGCCTGGGTGTCCTCGGCCATAGACTCGATGACCAGGTCGGCGTCGGCCACGGCCTTGGCAAGATCGAGCTCCAGCTTGAGTGTGGAGTAGGCACGCTCGACGGCGGCGAGCGCCGCTTCCTTGTCGAAGGGCTGGGTGCCATCGGCGATACCGGCGCACCACTCGCCCGTACCGTCCGCCATGCCCTCGATTGCCGCGATGTACTCCTCGCGCACATGATCGATCTTGGGCTGGGTGCGGCCGATGCTGCCCTCGCTGCGCAGCCAAATCGTTACATCAAAGCCGCAGTAGGCAGCCTGAAAGGCAATCTGGCTTCCCAACACGCCGCCGCCGGCAACACAAACGGTCTTGTAGCTCATGGAACGGTCCTCTCTTACGTAATTCCATAGATGTGTATTTATTCAACCGTAAGGATGACGCGCGCTGGGGGTGGGTTCTATAAACGGGCGGTATTTCGCGGCGAACGGCTACATATGTTCATTATCTCAGGGTTCTGGAGGCAATTTTTGGTGCCACCGAGACGTTGTTTTCGGAAGTATGCGGCAAATTCCGGAGCCCTCGAGCACACCCCGGTTTTTCACCAATAAAATCGCAGGTACAGAGCTTGGGCATATCCAGTGTGCTCGGCCTATTCAAATTTTGCCGCATACTTCCGAAATCTAAGTTCGCAGGGGGTGATAGTTGGACCGTTTACGCAACAGATGTCCAGTAAAAACGGGTGGTAACCGGTACGGCTGCCACCCGTTTGTCCCATATCTAGCCCATAGCAGGCCAGTTACTTCTTAACGCCGCGTCCCAGGCGCTCAGCGACCGACGCCACGGCCTCCTCGCTGGCCGGTCCGCAGCTCACGCAGCCGTCGTGAGCACGCATCTGGCCGGTGACCTCGTCCATCGCGAGCGGCGCCACCTTCTCGAGCTTAAAGCCCTTGCCGGCGCGCATGTTTTCCTTGGCCACGCTGATCATGAGCTTAATGCGGTTGAGCTGGTTGACCTCGGACGCACCGGGGTCGTAGTCCACCGCGACAATGTTGCTCTCGGGATGCTGGCGGCGCAGCTCCTTGATCACGGCCTTGCCCACCACGTGGTTGGGCAGGCACGCAAAGGGCTGCGTGCAGATGATGTTGGGCGCACCATGGTCGATCAGGTCGAGCATCTCGGCCGTGAGCAGCCAGCCCTCGCCCATGTTGTTGCACACCGAAAGCACCGTGCGGGCCTTGTCGGCCATGGTGCCGATGCGCTCGGGCGCCTCGAAGCGGCGGGACTTCTCGAGCATCTCCTCCACCGGCGTGCGCATCCAGTCCACGAGCTTGATGAGCGCCTGCATACCAGCGCGCGTGGTAGCGGAGCTTCCCAACTCGTCCTTCTGCAGCTCGGCGTTGCTCATGGAGTACAGGAAGAAGTCGAGCAGGCCCGGCACCACGGCCTCGCAGCCCTCGCGCTCGATCACATCGACCACGTGGTTGTTAGCTGTGGGGTGGAACTTGACCAAGATCTCACCGACCACGCCCACGCGCGGCTTGGTGCCCTCGCCCACGAGCGGCATGGTGTCGAACGCGCGGATGGCCTCACGCGCAAGCTTGGTGTAGTTGTGCCTGTTGAACTTGGGCGCCAGCTTGCGGGCGCGCGCCATGTACTCCTCGTAGAGCGCATTGGCGGCACCGGACGTTGCCTCGTACGGGCGACAGCGGTAGAGCATCTGCATCATCACGTCGCCAAAGAGCACCGCGTAGACTGCCTGCTTAAGCAGCGCCGGCGTAATCTTAAAGCCGGGGTTGTCCTCGCCGAGCGCCACAGCCGAAAGCGAGATCACCGGAATCTCAGGGTGACCGCTCTCGCGCAGGGCTTTGCGAATGAGCGCGATGTAGTTGGTGGCACGGCAGCCGCCGCCGGTCTGGCTGATAACCACGGCCGTCTTGGACAGGTCGTACCGACCGCTCTCGATGGCCTCCATGATCTGGCCCGTCACCAGGATTGACGGATAGCAGATGTCATTGTTCACATAGCGCAGGCCGGCCTCGACGGCATCGTGGTCAGTCGAGGGCAGCAGCTCCAGGTTGTAGCCGGCACCGCGGAACACCTCTTTGACCAGGTCAAAGTGGATCGGCGCCATCTGCGGGCACAGGATGGTGTAGCCCTCGTCGCGCATCTGCTCGGTAAAGGGCACCTTCGGCCATGCGGTCGAAGCACTCTCGCGCTGAGCCTCAAACGTGTACTTGCGGCTCGCGAACGCGGGGGCATCCGTGGAGGGCGCCACCGGCGCGGCATCGCCCTGCTCGTAAGCCTCGCCCGCGGCCGTGGCCTCGGCCAAGCGCTCGGCCTCCTGGTCCTTAAGCGCGGCCATGAGCGAGCGGATGCGGATGCGCGCGGCACCCAGGTTGGACACCTCGTCGATCTTGAGCACGGTGTAGATCTTGCCGCTGGCCTCCAGGATCTCCTGCACCTGGTCGGTAGTCAGGGCATCGAGACCGCAGCCGAAGGAGTTGAGCTGGATCAGGTCCAGGTCGTTGCGCATCGTCACAAAACGGGCGACGGCGTACAGGCGGCTGTGGTACATCCACTGGTCGACGACGCGAATCGGACGCTCGGGCTTTACCAGATGCGCGAGCGAATCCTCGGTAAAGACCGCAAAGCCAAAGCTCGAGATAAGCTCGGGCAGGGCGTGGTTGATCTCGGGGTCGTTATGGTAGGGACGACCGGCGAGCACGATGCCGTGACCGCCGTGGTCCTCGACCCACTTAAGGGCCTCCTCGCCCATGGTCTGGATGTCCTCGTGGAAGCGCGCGTCGGCCTCAAAGGCAGCGTTGACGGCAGCATCGACCTCGGAGCGCGTGATCTTGGGTCCACGCACGCGACCGCGACCGGCCTCAGCATCGGCCACACGGTCGACGGCGAGCACCTGATACAGACGGCGCTTGAGCTCGGTCTTGTCGTGATAGGGCACAAACGGATACAGGAACTCGATGTTCTGCTCGCGGATCTCGTCGATGTTGAGTGCCAACGCCGTGGGGTAGCTCATGACGATGGGGCAGTTGTAACAGTTGCCGGCGGTCGGATCCTCCTTGCGCTCCCAGCGCACGCACGGCATCCAGATGAAGTCGACATCGCGGTCGATAAGGTTCATCACATGGCCGTGGCTCATCTTTGCCGGGTAGCACACGCTCTCGGACGGCATGGACTCGATGCCCGCCTGGTAGGTCTTCTTGCTCGACTGGTCGGACAGCTGCACGCTAAAGCCCAGGCGCGTAAAGAACGCGTGCCAGAAGGGGTAGTTCTCGTACATGTTGAGTGCGCGCGGGATGCCGACGGTGCCGCGCGGGGCCTCGTCGGGGCTCAGCACCTCGCGGTTAAAGAGCAGCTCGTTTTTCTTTTTGAAGAGGTTGGGGGCCTCGGTCTTCTGCTTTTTGTGGCCGGCGCCCTTCTCGCAGCGGTTGCCGGTAATGAAGCGCCTACCGCCGCCAAAATCGTTGACGGTGAGCTGGCAGTTGTTGGAGCAACGGCCGCAGCGGACGTGCTTTTGCGTCACGGTGAGGTGCGCGATGTCCTCGGCCGAAAGGATGGTCGAGGTGCCGTCGGCGCTGGCGCGATCGCGGGCGAGCAGGGCCGCACCGTAGGCGCCCATGCAGCCGGCGATATCGGGGCGCACGGCGTGAACACCGGTGAGCTGCTCAAACGCACGCAGCGTGGCGTCGGACATAAAGGTACCACCCTGGACGATCACCTGACTGCCGATCTCCTTGGGGTCGCGCAGCTTAATGACCTTGAACAGGGCATTCTTGATGACGGAATAAGACAGGCCGGCCGCGATGTCGCCCACCGTGGCGCCTTCCTTTTGCGCCTGCTTGACGCGCGAGTTCATAAAGACCGTGCAGCGGCTGCCCAGGTCGACGGGGGCCTTGGCATGGATGGCGGCATCGGCGAACGCGCGCACGTCCATGTTCATAGAGACGGCGAAGCTCTCGATAAAGCTACCGCAACCCGACGAGCAGGCCTCGTTGAGCATGATGTGCTCGATAACGCCGTCCTTGACGCGCAGACACTTCATGTCCTGGCCGCCGATGTCCAGGATAAACTCGACGCCGGGCAAAAACGCCTTGGCGCCGCGCAGGTGGGCGACGGTCTCTATCTCGCCGGAATCGGCTTTGAGCGCCTCGATGAGCAGCGCCTCGCCGTAGCCCGTGGTGGTCACGTGGCCAATGGTGCAGCCGGCGGGGATGTGGTTGTAGAAATCGGCCATGATGACCTTGGCCGTGCCCAGGATGTCACCGTTGTTGTTGCCGTACCAAGTGTGCAGCAGTTGACCGTCCTCGCCCACGAGCGCGGCTTTCATGGTCGTGGAACCGGCGTCGATGCCGATGAACACGCGGCCGGTGTAGCCGTCGAGCTTACCCTTGGGGACGACTTCCTGGTCGTGGCGGTTCTTGAACTCGGCAAAGTCCTCGTCGGTGGCAAAGAGCGGATCCAGGCGCTCGACCTCGGCACCCTGCGTGTCACCCAGGCTGTCGATGGCCTCGATAAGCTGCGGGAACGTGCTGAGCTTGTTGGACTCGTGCGCCATGGCGGCACCGCTCGCCACAAACAGGTGGGCGTTTTGGGGCACAATGCGGTGCTCCTCGTCCAAGTTGAGCGTGAGGTAGAAGCGATGGCGCAGCTCGGAGAGGTACTGCAGCGGGCCGCCCAGGAAGGCGACGTTGCCGCGGATGGGACGGCCGCACGCCAGGCCCGAGATGGTCTGGGTCACGACAGCCTGGAAGATGGAGGCGGCCACGTCCTCGGGGCGGGCGCCCTCGTTGAGCAGCGGCTGCACGTCGGTCTTGGCAAAAACGCCGCAGCGGCTGGCGATGGGATAGATGGTGGTGGCGTTGGCCGCGAGCTCGTTGAGGCCGCTCGCGTCGGTGTGCAGCAGAGTGGCCATCTGATCGATGAACGCGCCCGTGCCGCCGGCGCAGGTGCCGTTCATGCGCTGCTCGATGCCGTTGTCAAAGTAGATGATCTTGGCGTCCTCACCGCCCAGCTCGATGGCGACATCGGTGGCCGGGATAAGGGTCTCGACGGCGCGTTTGCTGGCGATGACCTCCTGGACAAACTCCAAGTCGAGCCACTGGGACAGCAGCAGGCCGCCCGAGCCGGTAATGGCGCAGGTCATCTGGGCCGTCGGCAGCACGGTCGCAGCGCCCTCGAACAGGTCGCAGGCGCAGGCACGGACGTCGGTGTGATGGCGCTGGTACTTGGCGTAGACAATTTGGTTGTCGTCGTTGAGCACGGCGAGCTTGACGGTGGTGGAGCCCACGTCGATGCCCAGGTGCAGGTTGCCGCGGGCGGCCTCGGGGTTGAAGATCGCGCCTTCGGGGGCGTGGGCGGCGGCTACGGGCTCGCTAGCGACGGACGTCTCCCCTGCCGCGTTCTTGGCCTCGGCAACAGCCTCGACAACTTTCTCGGCAGCAGCGGTCGCGGCCTTCTGCGCGGCGTCCGCCACGGCGGGTGCGGCCTCGCGCGCGGCAGCAACTATACGGTCCTTAATGCCTTCGACAAGTTTGCTCATTGTCTCTCCTCTTAGTTGTTGGACTCGACGGTTGCGGCGGTGTCGGCCGCGTCCTCGAGCTGCAAGTTCAATAGCTTCATGCCGTATTCCGGCACGTTGATATCGATGGGTTGGCCATACAGGTCACCGGGGCGCACAAAGGCGATAACCGTCATGATGCGCGCCATGGCCTCGGGCGATTCGGAAAGGTCACGCTCAAACCAGCGCTGAATCATGCCGACCTCGGCGCTCACGACGTAGGTGACGTAGTAGTCAAAGAACGTGCCCAGCGCCAGGCCCAAAATGCCCGTCTGCGCACGCGGCACCACAGCCTCACGCGCAGTGTCGATAATCCTTTTAATGAAGGCCTGGTCGCCGCCCGGCCCCAGCAGCGCACCGATTAAGTCGCGGTTGGCCGCAAGATAACGCAGCAGCTCAACCGAACCGGGCGCCGGCTCGAGCTCATCGATGTTGTGATAGAGATCGGGCAGCTGAGCTGCGGTGATGAGCTCAATGCGCTCACGGATCTCGGCCAGCAAGCCGTCCTCGATTTGATTGATAAAGTCGGGAATATCGCGATAGTGCGAATAGAACGTGCGGCGCGTAAGGCCAGCACGCTCGGTGAGCGACGCGACATTAATGCGCGAAAGGTCGCCGCTTTCGGCAAGCTCGCTGGCAAGTGCCTGGCGAAGGGCACGCTGCGAGCGAAGGGACCGGCGATCGCATTTCTCGAGCTGGGACAAGCGTCCTCCTTGTTACTCAGCCTGTGCGCTATTGCACAGTGCGAGTATTATTGCACACCGTGTGCATCAACACGTAAAGGCAATATTTGGGTTGTGACAAAGGGACAGTCCCTTTGTCACATTAGGTTGCGCTCAGCTTTTAGAAGCGGCATTGTCGATTGTCCAAAATGTCATTCGTGGGTAGAATAGTGTCGACGGCAGCCCAAGTTCTGGAAAGCTGGGCAGCGCCGTTGCTTGTTTTAGGGGGTCAACGTCTTAACGGCGGCGACCCCTCTTACGTTGCTTCGAACGTTGCTTGAGTGCCTCGGAAAGTCCGATAAGCGTCGTGAGGAGCGAGACCAAAGCGGTCAGGAGCTTCACGAAATCAATCAAATCGGTCATGGGCATCACCTCCCATCAGATGGAGGGCGCTGCCCGGCACATGGAACTGCCGTCAACGATACCGATTCTATCAAAGCGCAGTTAGATATGCGAATGTTTGTTCGTATTTCAGAAGATCGGAGCTCGGGTATGGCGAAGGAACAGTTCCTTTGCCATACCCGAGCTTGTCGCCGAACTGCCACCTACATTTTTCGAGTTATTCGGCCACGCTACTGGTTCTGTATAAATGCACCGCCGGGATTATCTGAGGGTTTTTGTCCTTATTTGAGCGTATACATGCCCATTTGCGCACTTACGTCACCGAATCAAACACCATTAGAGGCATGAATGTTCCCGAGAGGGCATCTTTAGCCATTTAACGTCCTCCGACAGGCCGAATAACTCGAAATTTGTTGGTGGCGAAAGCGTAATAGTCCTATACGCCAAAAGCCGGTATCTCCCATGTGACAAAGGGACAGTCCCTTTGTCACATTATTCGATGATGGTGCGGGAGTTCTGCGTGCGCATGGTGGCGAGCATGTGTTTGGGGACGGCGTGGACCATGCAGCTGCCGATAGTTGCGCTCGCGGCGACCTTGGCTGCATCGCTGCCGTTTTTGGTCGCGTAGCTGTGGCGGAAACGCTTGAGCATGGCGATGTCGTTGCCGCCGTCTCCATAGACCGCGACCTCGTCCTCGGCAATACCGTAGTAGCCCGCCAGCCAGGCCACGCTCTCGCCCTTGTTGCATGCCACGTCCGTGATCTCGAACATCACCGGATCGAACGGCGCGTTGACCACATGGTCCGAGCGCTCGGCAAGATATGCCTTAAGGTCACGCTCCAACTCGGGCGAGGTCACACGGCAGTTGATCTTGCACACATCGTGGCGCAGGATGTCACCAATCGACTGGTCGAAATACTGTTCCTCGTGATACCCGCCACGCGCACGCATGCCACGCATCACGATGCGCTTGATAGGACTGTCTTTTTTAAAGCCCGCCTGATGCATCTCGAACGAACCGCTCGAGTACATGCCATCGGGCGTGGAGCAATCAAAGCAAATGTCCGGAAACGCCTTGAGCAGTTCCTCAGTGACTTGCGGATCGATGGTCCAGGTCTTGAGCACCTCACCATGGCTGTCGCGCACGATGGACCCATTGGAGCAGCAGGCGTCAAGCGCCAGGCCCGTAAAGCCATGCTCGCCGATCGGCAACGTCGAGCGTCCAGTCGCGGGAACCACATGCAAGCCAGCCCCGGTCAGCTCGCGGATGGCACGGCGGATGGTTCCATCCGCCTCATGCAGTGCGTTCAGCAGCGTTCCGTCTAAATCACTCGCGAACATCTTGATCATGAGCGTGCCTCTCCTTCGTCTGCACGATATTGTAGACGAGAACGGGCGTGCCCCAAGAGAGGCACGCCCGTCAGGCGAAAGATTGTCCTACACCGCGGCGGGGCCGTGCTCGCCGGTGCGGATGCGGATGACTTCTTCGACCGGCTCGACCCAGATCGTGCCATCTCCAACGGTGCCGTAATCTTGGAAACGGAGCGGCAACGGACGCGAAACCAACGGGAAATACGCAAGCAAGGGAGCCGTGAGCGCGCCCGTCCCAGCTAGCGCCGGAACAGCTCGCGGGCTCGGTCGCGGAGGTCGGTAGCTCGAATGACACCCTCGTAACGATTGATGCGCAGACGCGGGAAGGCGTTAAAGAAGCGTAGGTCGCGGCGGCTGAGCGACACGCTCGGCACCGGACGGCTCATGCGCTTTCCGGCAAGGCGACGACTGAGCGACGGACGCGGCATGCTCGGCGCGGCATCGGCCACGCGGCGGGCAGCGAGCGCCAGGCCGCGAGCACCATCCGAGATAAATGTCGGCATCGAAGCCTTCTCGCGCAGGGCATCGAGCGCGGCGTCACCCAGCTCGGCCAGCCACGCGTTAACGGCGCGACCGCGGATATGCGTCTGCGCCACCGAGTCGATCGCCGAATCGGGAATACGTTCGAGCATAGAGTCGGAGGCGTCGGCAAGCGACTCATTGATGCGGTCGGCAAGGTCGGCACGCACACGCTCAAGCTGATCGGACAGACGCCGCCAGCTCGCCAACGAGCACACCGCATCGACCATCATCGCGACCGCGACGATAAAGGCGGCCAAGCGCACGATTAGCACCGGCAGATGGCCAAGCAGCCCCAGCAATGCCGGCTCCACTAAACGGCAAATACACAACGCACCCAAGCCAAACGCGCAGGCCCAGTACAGGCAGATGCGTCCGTGCAGGTTAAACGGCAGATGCGAGTAATCCCAAAACCGGGCACCCGTCGTTTTTTCCAACAGCACGCCCACGCTATATTCGATCACGCTGCATACGAGCGCGGCAGCGACAAACTGGCTCGAGGCGTCTGGGATTCCACGCAGCAGCAACCAGCACGCAATGCCGCCCGCACCGTAGATGGGACAACACGGCCCTAGCAAAAAGCCGCTGTTGGCAAAGCGTCCGTGGTTGAGCATGGCGCAGACTGTCGACTCCCATACCCAGCCGCAAAAACCGTAGAAGGCAAACGAGAGTACCAGCGCCGAGAGCGGACAGGCGGCAAGCGTCGCGCCGTCAAATGCCATGTCGATCGCGGTTCCCACCGTCTACCCACTCCTCTTTTCGTTCGATTCTTTGCTCGAGCCGTCACTCGGGCCCTCGTTCAAATCGTTCGCGCCGCCTTTGCGCGGCAGACGGCCGGCAATCGTCTCGCGCAGTGCGCACCATTTATCCGCCAGGCACACAATCCATGCCTCACGACACGTCGGCGGCACCGGTACCAGCGGAAACATATGCCGTACGATAATATTCCGCTCGCGCGGCGTCAGCTCAAAATCTTCCTCCGCACGCGCCAAGGCAAAAAACGGGTGACGAAAGCCATGCAGTCGATGGCTTGGGTCGGGATCGTGCCAGTCATAGAGAAAGTAATCGTGCAGCAGGGCCCCGCGCAGCAGCGATAAGCGGTCGACGGAGATACCGACGCGGCCCAGGCGCTCGGCAAAGGACAGACTTGCCCGCGCTACCGAGGTCACATGCGTATAGACCGTCACATCGCCATGTTGGATAAACTCATGCATCAGGTCCAAGCGGCCCGCCTGGGCAAGCTGACGGGCGGCATCGTCGACCTCGCGCGCGATTTTCTCGGCACGAACGGTATCGGACATGCGGCCTCCTTCCGGCGGCGCTCGGCGGCAAGCCGCGGCCTGCGCGCAATGAATAAAATCATCATCGAATTTACCAGTATGGCATCGGACAAAACGTTTTGCCCCACCAGTTGGCGAATTACCGCGCCGCCGTCACATATCAAACGCCAAAATGTGCGAGACTGTCTTGTGCAATTGTGCCGGCCGAGGGAGTGCCGGCGCACGATTCGCATGGAGTAACCCACAACGATGCTGCTTACGCAAACGACAACGCCCGAGGACGTCAAGGCTCTCGATCGCGCCGAGCTTCCGCTGCTCTGCGGCGAGATCCGCCACGCCATCCTCGAAAGCTCCGCCGCCGTCGGCGGGCACGTTGCCCCCAACCTGGGCGTCGTTGAGCTTACGGTTGCGCTCCATCGCGTGTTTAACTCCCCCATCGACAAGATTGTCTTTGATGTTTCGCACCAGACCTACGCCCACAAGGCGCTGACTGGGCGCGCGTACACTTATATCGACCCGGCACGCTACGGCGAGGCCTCTGGTTTTGCCAATCCTGACGAGTCCGAGCACGACCTGTTCGCCATGGGCCACACCTCCACGTCGGTGAGCCTGGGCTGCGGCTTGGCGCACGCTCGTGACCTGGCGGGCGATGCGTACAACGTCATCACCATCATTGGCGACGGTTCGCTTTCGGGCGGTCTGGCGTTTGAGGGCTTTAACAATGCCGCCGAGCTCGACAGCAACCTGATCATCATCGTCAACGATAACGACCAGTCCATCGCCGAAAACCACGGTGGCCTGTATCGCAATCTGGCCGAGCTACGCGCCAGCAACGGCACCTGTGAGCGCAACGTTTTCCGCGCGATGGGGCTCGACTACTGCTATCTGGACACCGGCAACGATGTGTTGGCCCTGGTCGACACGCTGCAGGAGCTGCGCGATATCGATCATCCCATCGTGCTGCACGTCTCCACCGCAAAGGGCAAGGGCTTTGAGCCAGCCCAGAGCGACCCCGAGCGCTGGCATCATGTGGGTCCGTTTGACATGGCGACTGGGCGCAAGCTCTGCCCGGGCCATCCGAGCGAGCCTGCGCCGCGCACCTATGCCGACATTACGGGCGAGGCGCTCAGCGCCGCCATCGAGCACGATCCGCAGGTCGTGGGCATCACGGCCGCCACGCCCTACATCATGGGCTTTACACCCGAGCTTCGCGCCGCCGCCGGCAAACAGTTCGTCGATGTGGGCATTGCCGAGGAGCACGCCGTGACCTTTGCCACCGCGCTTGCGCGCTCGGGTGCCAAGCCAGTCTTTGGTGTGTACGGCACGTTTTTGCAGCGCGCCTACGACGAGCTGTGGCACGACCTGTGCCTCAACGATGTCCCCGCAACCATCCTGGTGTTTGGCGCATCGATCTTTGGCACCACATCCGAGACGCATCTTTCGTTCTTTGATATTTCTATGCTGGGCGCTCTCCCCAATATGCGTTACCTGGCGCCTTCCTGCATGGAGGAATACCTATCCATGCTGAGCTGGTCGCTCGACCACCGCGAGCATCCCGTGGCGATTCGCGTGCCGGGCATTGGCTTGGTAAGCCGCCCCGATCTTGCGCCTGCCGAGGACGCCGATTACGGCGCCGTTCGTTACAACGTGGTGTGCCAGGGTCGCGACGTGGCCGTGCTCGCGCTTGGCGATTTCTTTGAGCTGGGCGAGCGCGTGGCAAATCGCTTGGCTGCCGAGTACGGCATCGAGGCCACGCTCGTCAACCCTCGCTTTACAACCGAGCTTGACCGCGAGTTCCTCGACAGCCTTGCCGCCGAGCATCGCGTTGTCGTCACCCTCGAGGACGGCATCTTGGACGGCGGCTGGGGCGAACGCGTCGCGTGCTATCTGGCATGCACGCCGTTGCGCACGCGCACCTTCGGCATCGCCAAGGGCTTCCCCGACCGCTACGACCCCAACGAACTGCTCGCGCAGAACAGCATGACGGCCGAGAACATGGCCGCCGAGGCCGTAAGGCTACTCAACGAGTAAAAAACCTCCGCAAGGGAAGCACCCCTGCGGAGGTTTTTATTTTCGCGACGCGAAAAACAAATAATCGTTCATACGCGATCTCCTTATTTATATATATGTCGCGTTGCCGCCATTATAACGACCGCCACGAGCGGCCACGCCGACCGCAAAACGTCATCTCAGCAGCAATAACCGACGTTTGCCCAGATAAAACCTACCAAAATAAACCTGTCCCTTTTTGGTAGGAAGAATTACCCATAAGGTAAGTATGTTTCTGAGTTATTTCGTGTTGACCCATTTGAGCGCGATAGGGTATAACTCTACTCAACCGCTAGGGATTTTATTGAGAAAGGTGTTCTACCATGAGCAAGAACCTCTCCCAGCAGGTCGTTCTCGACCGCCGCGGCTTCGTTGCCGCCACCTTCGCAACCGTCGCCGGCCTTGGTCTTGCCGGCTGCTCCGACACCAGCGCCGAGGCCGACAAGGGTTCCGCCGCCGGCTCCTCCAAGAGCTCCAATGATACCGAGGCTTCCACCACGCTCGACGCTAAGGCATTCGACAAGCTCGTCGACAACGGCCCCAAGGCCGATGACGATGTCATCGCCGCCAGCACCTGGGCCACGGCCGTCAAGGACGCCGGCGTCTTTAAGATCGGTGGCGTTCAGACCTCTACGCTCTTCTCCCTCCTCAACGAGAAAGACGGTCAGACCCGCGGCTTCGACGCCGGTATCGCGCAGCTCCTGTCCAACTACATCCTGGGCGAGAACAAGGTCGAGATCACCCAGGTGACCTCGGACACGCGCGAGTCCGTCCTGCAGAACGGACAGGTCGACGCCGTCTTTGCCACCTACACCATCACCGACGAGCGCAAGAAGCTCGTCTCCTTCGCCGGCCCCTACTACTACACCCAGCAGGCCATCCTGGTGCTCGCCGATAACGACGACATCAAGAGCGTCGACGACCTGGCCGACAAGAACGTCGCCGTCCAGTCCGGCTCCAACGGCCCCGCTATCCTGGAGGAGTTTGCCCCCAAGGCCAGCCAGCAGGAGTTCAAGACCGACGAGGAGGCCCGTCAGGCACTCCAGCAGGGTCGCGTTGACGCCTACGTCATCGATAACAACATGCAGCAGAGCGCCCTGGTCCGCGAGCCCGGTAAGTACAAGATTGCCGGTAAGCCCTTCGGCAGCAAGGAGCCCTACGGCATCGGCCTGCCGCTCGATTCCGACGGCGTCGCCTTTGTCAACGACTTCCTTAAGAAGATCGAGGACGATGGCACCTGGACCGAACTGTGGCAGATCTGCATTGGCGACCGTACGGGCGACACCAATGTTCCCGAGCTACCCGAGATCGGCGCCTAGGCAATACGCCTAGTAACGGCCGCTACGAAACCATATGGAAACGCATGATGCGCTTTATTGCGCTAAACTGTTTCCTCACTGAGTTGTCGGGGCTTCCGTACACACGGGAGCCCCCTTTCCTTATCGGCGGGAGGTCCGCATGAGTCTCTCCGAGCTCTGGTCGCTCTATGGCCAGAACTATATCGACGCGCTGCTAGCAACCTGGGGCATGACGCTTGAGTCGTTTGTCATCGCCATGGTGCTGGCCGTCGCCGTCACCGTGATGCGCGTGTCGCCGCTCAAGCCGCTGCGCGTCTTTGGCGACCTGTATGTCCAGGTCTTCCGT
>CABUVC010000024.1 GCA_902494855.1 uncultured Collinsella sp. | reverse complement strand
TGGCCGCATCGAGCGCGTCGGTGGTCATGTAGATGCGCGTTGCACCCTCCGCCCGCGCTGCCTCGGCGGCCTCGAGCGAGGTGACGGTGGCGCAGATCTGCGGCTCGTCGCGGTAGTGCTCGGGCGCGGGGCGGGAATCACTGGTGACAATCGCCGGCAGCTCGAGCGTTTTCGCGCGCTCCTCGTACGGCGCAAGAATGGCCTCCTCCAATGCTTTGCAGGCGGCGGCGCGCACCTTATGTACGGCGGAGAAACCCATGCCACAGCCCTCATCGAGCGCCACCTCAAAGCTCGCAGCCTCAAAGGGAGAGGAACCCATGCGGCCGACGTGCTCAACCAGATCGGACGCCTCGACCGCACGGGTCTTGGCGGCTTCGACAGTAAAGCCCGTGGCCGTGGCCGTAAGCGAAGGGTCGTCGCAGCAGGTGAGTGTGACGGCAAACGGCTCGCCCAGGCGCGCCACGACGGATACATCAACAGCTCGGCGGCGCAGCACATCGCGCTTGAGCGCGGCGCTGGCAGCGTCAATAGCGCGCTGGCTTCGAATCACACGCACGCGGCAGCCCTCGGGCATGCTGCGGGGCACGCGACACTCGATAACATCGCCGGCAGCGGCATCATCGGCGGCGATGGTGGTCAGGAACTGGTCGAACTCATCGTCGTGGCGAAGCTCCAGCAGGTCGCCCTTGCCCACGGGCTCAAACAACTCAATGCGGGCGATGGCGGCGCGGCGACGGCGGTCGTCGGGCTTGAGCCCGCGCACATCGCGGTTGGTCAGGCGGCTGCCGAGCACCGTGCCCACGATCTGGCCGCGGTTGTTGGAGCGCTCGTAACTCATCATCTCGTCGCCCGAGGTGCCGTCCTGATAGGCGTGCGTAAAGTCACGGTTAAAGCAGCGCTTGAGCTGGCGCTGGCGGGCGGCTTTCTCGTCCTTAGAGGTCGAAACATCGGCCAGCATATCGTCAATCTGATGACGATACACGTCGACGATGGAATACACGTAATCGGGCGCCTTCATGCGGCCCTCGAGCTTGAGCGACGCGGCGCCGGCGTCATACAGGCGGCGAACAAGTTGTGAGGTGTTGGTGTCACGCGGGCACAGCGCGCGCTCGCGACCGGCAGGGGAGAGCGCGCGGCCGTTCTCGTCGATCAGCTCGTAGGGCAAGCGGCAGGGCTGGGCGCACATGCCACGGTTGGCCGAGCGGCCCGCCATGGCAAAGCTCGAAAGCAGACACAGGCCAGAGTAGCAAAAGCAGATGGCGCCATGGCTAAAGACCTCAAGGTCCACATCGGGCGCGGCATCGTGAATGGCGGCAATCTCGTCGATGGAGAGCTCGCGCGAGAGGGTCACGCGGTCGGCGCCCTGCTCGCGGCACCAGATGGTTCCGCGGTCGTCATGGATGTTCGCCTGGGTCGAGATATGCGTCTCGATGCCGGGCATCGTGCGCTTGACCTCAAAGAACAGACCCCAGTCCTGGATGATGAAGGCATCGGCGCCCAGCGTGGAGCAGCGATGGATGAGTTGCAACGCATCGGCCATCTCGGACTGCTTGATGACGATGTTGACCGTGACGTAGACGCGCGAGCCGGCCAGGTGTGCAGCGCGGCAGGCCTGCTCAAAGGCCTTGTCGGTAAAGTTCGTTGCCTTGCGGCGGGCGTTGAAGCTGCCCATGCCACAGTAGATGGCGTCTGCCCCGGCAGCGAGTGCGGCGGCGAAGGGCTCCGGGCCTCCGGCGGGGGCCAAGAGCTCGGGTCTACGGTTGGTGGTTCGACTGGCGGTTGCGGTCATATCCTGCCTTTCAAAATGCTCAGATACTCAAAAGTATAGTGGTGCCATCGCGGCAGGCGATGCCCGTGCTCTAAGCGGGATAAAGTCTTCAGCAGCTTGGACTGGCTGCTTCACATGAGAACCGTTCAGCGGTCTGGGGAAACCGTTGGGCGATAAAATATTCTCGAAGGCTGATAATTATCTTGCATCGGGCAAACTCATCCCCTACTATCCCAATCAAGCGCGGTGTTCAGACCGAACTGTGCCTCCCGGTGTGAACGCCGCGCTCCCGTTCCCTTTTACTTGTAAGGAGAAAAACATGAGCAAGACCGTCGTGTCTTCCGATAACGCACCCGCAGCCATCGGCCCGTATTCCCCTGGTATCCAGACCGGCAACATGGTGTTCCTGTCCGGCCAGCTGGGCATCGACCCCGCAACCGGTAAGATGCCCGAGGGCGTCGAGGCCCAGGCCAAGCAGTCCCTTGCTAACGTCGAGGCCCTGCTGACCGCTGCCGGCGCCACGTTTGCCGATGTCGTCAAGACCACGGTCTACCTGGCCGACATCGCCGACTTTGCCGCCGTGAACGAGATTTACGCCTCCAAGTTCGAGGCTCCGTTCCCCGCGCGCAGCGCTTTCCAGGTTGCCGCCCTTCCGGCTGGCGGTCTGGTCGAGATCGAGGTTGTCGCCGCTCTCTAAGGTGTTGGTAACAACTAAACATGACATGCAAAAAGACCCTGCAGCGCGTGCGAGCTGCAGGGTCTTTTGTCAAGCGATGCGACAAAAATGATCCGTTTCCCTTCGTCCCCAAGGGATCACGTTTAGCCCTCCTTGCGGACTTTTTGCAGGTAGCGGTACACGCTGGGCTCCGAGATGCCCAACGCGGTGGCAGCGCAGGCCACGGCGCCCTTGAGCATGAACACCCCGTTGCCGTTGAGGTGGCGAATGACGTCCACGCGGTCGCTCTGACCAAGCGACGCTACATCCAGCCCGCGCGCGCTCAGCAACTCGGCAATGCTGCGGTCGATGAGCTCCTGGGTGGACTCCGAAAGGCTTTCGACCTCGATAGGGGCGGGCTCCGTGCGCGTCGGCGCTGCGTCGAAGCACGCCATGAGCTGCTGCGCCATGGCGTTTATGGAGCGTACGGTCGAGAGGTCGGTGTTGACGCAGAGCATACCGACGATCTCGTCATCCTCGCGGATAAAGAACGTCGCGGACTCCAGCGTCTTGCCTCCGGCGCCGCGGCCCTCGTAGCCCGTAATAAACGGCAGGTCGCGATACTTGGGGTCGTGCATGATCTTGAGCGCCAGATCGGTGGCGGGACCGCCGACCTTACGGCCGCTCACAATGCCGTTGCGAATATCGACGATGGCGTGGTCGGGATCCGAGAAATCGTGCAGCACGATCTCGCTGTTCTTACCGAGTATCTGCTCCAGGAAATCGACCATCGGCAAAAAGCGGCGTACGGTCTCGTTCACGGGCAACTCCTTTGGGTGAAATCGGAAATGTTCATAACAATTTTTTCTCATGGTAACACGGTGTCTATTGACTCGCATATTCGCAGGTACATTGCGTAATACAGACGAGCGGTAGGATTTTGGCGGTAAACGGTTGACCAAAAGAAAAGTTAGATGTTATTTTGACCGGACACTTTCCTGACCTGCGGAAATGCATTGTCTCAGCTTAAGAATAGTCTGATAACAAAAAATTATTATTGAGAATGAGAATCATCTTTAATACGATATGCAACGAAGGCACAACCTCAACCCCGCACTGCGTCACAATAGAGCGTTAGATGCGAAAACAACTACTTCGAGGATTGGTGGTCAAATGACCCAGGAGACGGTTACGAACGGCACTGAAGCCCTGTTCACTCGCGAAGGCATGCCTCCCGTTAAGGAAATGATCCCGTGTGCCCTTCAGCACGTACTGGCATCGTTTGCCGGCATCATTACCCCGGCGGTCATCATGGCCGGCGTCTACGGCTTTAATAGCCAGCAGAGCACCGACATCATCCAGGTCGCGCTCATTCTTTCGGCGATCGATACGGCCCTTCAGGCCTTCGCTCCCTTCCGTCGCATCGGCGGCGGCCTGCCCATCGTCATGGGCGTTTCGTTCGCGTTCCTGCCGGCTCTGCAGGCCATGGGTGCCTCGGGCTTTAGCTTTGGTGCGCTGCTGGGCGGCGAGATCGTCGGCGGCGCCGTCGCGGTCTTCTTTGGTCTGGCCTACAGCAAGATCAAGTGGCTGTTCCCGCCCGTCGTGACCGGTACGGTCATCTTCTCCATCGGCGTTTCGCTGTATCCCACGGCCGTCAAGTATATGGCCGGCGGTATGGGTACGCCGCTGTGGGGCACTCCGCAGGCCTGGTGCGTCGCTCTTATCACCTTCGCCGTGGTCTTTGCGCTCGCCAACTTTGGCAAGGGCACGCTCAAGCTGGGATCCGTGTTCTTTGGCATGATCGTTGGCATGATCGTTTCGATCCCCTTTGGCATGATCGACTTCTCCAGCGTCGCCACCGCTCAGGTCTTCGCCCTTCCCAAGCTCATGCCCTACGCGCTCGAGTTTGATCCCGAAGTCTGCATTACCCTCGCTGTCGTGTTCCCCATGGTTGCCATCCAGGTTATCGGTGACGTCTCCGCCGCCTGCCTGGGCTCCATCGACCGTATGCCCACCGAGCGCGAGCTCTCCGGCGCTATCGTGTCCCAGGGCCTCACCTCTATGGTCGGCGGCCTGCTGGGCGGTCTTCCCACCAGCGCCCTTGGCCAGAACGTGGGCATCATCTGCTCCAACAAGGTCGTCAACAAGTGGGTCTTTGTGATCATCGCGGCCGTCTTTGCCATCGCCGGTCTGTTCCCGCAGCTCTCTGCCGTCCTTTCCGCTATCCCGCAGCCCGTTATCGGCGGCGCGACCGTCGGCGTCTTTGGCACCATCACCATGAACGGCGTGCGCATGTTCACCCGCGAGGGCCTCACGCAGCGCACTACCACCATCGTCGGCACCTCCGTCGTCTTTGGCCTGGGTATCTGGATGGCCAGCGGTTGCCTTGCCGGCGAGGGTATGCCCGCCTGGGTGTCCACCGTCATCGGCTCCAATGCTGTAACCCCCACCGCCATCATGGCCATTGTCCTTAACCTGATCCTTCCGCAGACGCCGGTCGTGGCTCAGCACATCGATGCTGCCAAGGACGCTGCCGTGGATCTGGTCTTGCCCGAGAGTAAGAAGTAACCAATTCGGTGCTATTCGTCGGCGGGCGCATCGCCTCGTCCGCCGACGTCATGCGGCGCCAAGCCGCACTTCAAAGGGTTTGTCCCTTTGGTGAAGCGTTGACGGGAGAGGGCCCGTTTCCGGTGTAGGCCGGCGCTTCGCACTCCGCCATGTCAGAGGTGTCAAACCCCGCCCCTGATGTTGAAGGGAGCATTCATGCTTCTGGTCGCTAACGGTTCCGTTTTTACCCGCAACGCTCAGACCCCGTTCATTCCCAACGGCGCGGTCGCCATTGACGGAGATACGATCGTCGAAGTAGGTCCCGAGTGCGAGCTCAAGGCCAAGTACCCGGATGCCGAGTACGTCGACGCCCAGGGCAACCTCATCATGCCCGGACTCATCAATTGCCACACCCACATCTACTCGGGTCTGGCCCGCGGCCTTGCCATTAAAGGCTGCAACCCCACCAACTTCCTGGAGAATCTTGAGCAGCAGTGGTGGAAGATCGATGACAACCTGACGCTCGACGGCACCAAGGCCAGCGCCTATGCCACGATTCTTGACTCCATCCGCGATGGCGTCACCACGATCTTCGATCATCATGCGAGCTTCTGCGAAATCCCGGGAAGCCTCTTTACCATTAAGGATGCAGCTCAGGAGCTGGGCATGCGTTCGTGCCTGTGCTACGAGGTCTCCGATCGCCGCGGCCAGGAAAAATGCGACCAGGCCATTGCCGAGAACGCCGAGTTTGCCCAGTGGGCCGCCAAGGAGCGTCGCGATAACGACAACCACATGATCGCCGCCATGTTTGGCGGTCACGCCACCTTTACGCTGTCGGACGAGACCATGGATAAGATGGCCGAGGCCAACAACGGCCTGACCGGCTTCCACATCCATGTGTGCGAGGGCATGAATGACGTGTGGGACTCCCGCCTCAACCGCGGTGGCATCAGCCCCGTCGAGCGCCTGCTGCAGCACAACCTGCTGGGTCCCGACACCATGCTCGGCCACTGCATCCACGTGACGCCCGCCGAGATGGACATCGTCAAGGAGTCCGGCACCTGGCTCGTCAACAACCCCGAATCCAATATGGGCAACGCCGTGGGCTGCGCCCCCGTGCTCGAATTCTTCCGCCGCGGCATCCCCGTGTGCATGGGCACCGACGCCTACACCCACGATATGCTCGAGAGCCTTAAGGTTTTCCTGATCATTCAGCGCCACAACGCCGCTATGCCCAACGTGGGCTGGTGCGAGGCCATGACGATGCTGTTCGAGAACAACGCCAAGATGGCGAGCAAGTACTTCGATCGCAAGCTCGGCGTGCTTGAGCCCGGCGCCGCCGCCGACGTCATCGTCATGGACTACAAGCCCTTTACGCCGCTGAGCGAGGAGAATATCGACGGCCATATGCTCTTTGGCATGATGGGCAAAAACTGCCGCACTACCATCATCAACGGCCGCGTCCTGTACAAGGATCGCGAGTTCGTTGGCATTGATGAGGACAAGATCAACGCGTGGACCATGGCTGAGTCCAAGAAGCTCTGGAGCACGCTCAACGATCGCGCCTACTAATTCACAAGTAGTTTCGCGCGCGTCGGATGTTTCGCCGCATCCGACGCGCGTATAGGCGGCCTCCGCGGGGTCGCCGGCGCTGTGCTAGCGCTACACCGTATTTGCGCCCGCCGCGCGGTCTCGCCGGGCGTTACAGAGAGGAGCTCACTATGAGCGACATCATGAGGCCGATCCCGTTTTCGCAGCTGATGAACTGGATCATCGAGGAGCATAAGACCCAGGACGCCATCTTTGGCGTGCGCAAGATGGTCACGACCAACCAGGAGGGTGCGCTTCCCATTTTTGACGAGCGCATCGAGACTCCGTTTGGCCCGGCCGCCGGTCCCAACACGCAGCTTGCCCAGAACATCGTGGCCTCTTATGTGGCCGGTTCCCGCTTCTTTGAGCTTAAGACCGTTCAGGTTATGGACGGCGAGGAGCTCTCCAAGTGCGTCAACAAGCCCTGCATCGTGGCGCAGGACGAGTGCTACAACTGCGAGTGGTCGACCGAGCTCGAGGTTCCGCAGGCCTTTGCCGAGTACGTGAAGGCATGGTTTGCCTGCCACCTGATCGCTCGCGAGTACGGCCTGGGCAGCCCGGACGGCTTTGTCTTTAACATGTCCGTGGGCTATGACCTGGAAGGCATCAAGAGCCCCAAGGTCGATGCCTACATCGAGGGCATGAAGGACGCCAGCGGCTCTGACGTCTGGAATGAGTGCCGCGCATGGGCGCTTGCCAACCTGGACAAGTTTGAGCATGTCGACGCCGCATTTGTCGAATCCATCCCGGCGCGCGTCTCCAACTCCATTACCGAGTCCACGCTGCATGGCTGCCCGCCGGCCGAGATCGAGCGCATCGCGACCTATCTGATCACCGAGAAGAGCCTCAACACCTACATCAAGTGCAACCCCACGCTGCTGGGCTATGAGTTTGCCCGCCAGCGTCTGAACGAGCTGGGCTTTGACTACATCGTCTTCGATGACACGCACTTCCGCGAGGACCTGCAGTGGGCCGATGCCGTGCCTATGTTCGAGCGCCTGATTGCCCTGTGCGCCGAGCGCGGCCTGGAGTTTGGCGTCAAGCTGACCAACACGTTCCCCGTCGACGTGACGAGAAACGAGCTGCCTTCCACCGAGATGTACATGTCCGGCCGTTCGCTGTTCTCGCTGACCATCGAGGCCGCCCGTCGCATTACCGAGCAGTTCGATGGCAAGCTGCGCATCAGCTACTCCGGCGGTGCTACGGTCTACAACATCCGCGCCCTGTACGATGCCGGCATTTGGCCCGTCACCCTGGCGACCGACGTGCTCAAGCCCGGTGGCTACGAGCGCTTTAGCCAGATGGCCGGTGAGTTTACCGACCTGGATGGCAAGCCGTTCGCGGGCGTCTCTCTCGAGGCCGTGACTGCGATCCAGACCGACTCGCTCACCAACCCGCTCTACAAGAAGCCGCTGCGTCCGCTGCCCGACCGCAAGGTCGCTGGCAAGAGCCCGCTTTCCGACTGCTTTACCACGCCGTGCCGTACGAGCTGCCCCATCCAGCAGGATATTCCCGCCTACCTGGCGGCTGTTGACGAGGGCCGCTACGAGGACGCACTCAACATCATCATCGAGCGCAATGCCCTGCCGTTCATTACCGGCACCATCTGCCCGCATCCCTGCGGCCGTGCCTGCGAGCGTGCGTTCTACGAGCCCGAGGGCGCCCAGATTCGCGCCAGCAAGCTCAAGGCCGCCCGCGAGGCCATGACCGCCGTGCTGCCCAAGCTGCGCGCCCAGGCTGTTGCCAACGTCGGCGAGCGCAACGTTGCCGTTATCGGCGGCGGCCCGGCCGGCCTGGCGACGGCGTTCTTCCTGACGCGTGCCGGCGTGCCCGTCACCATCTTTGAGGCCCGCGACTCGCTCGGAGGCGTGGTCCGTCACGTGATCCCCGAGTTCCGTATCGCCAGCGACGATATCTCCCACGATGCCGAGCTCTGCCTGGCCTTTGGCGCCAAGGTGCAGCTCAACGCTCGCGTTGATTCCATCGACGAACTCAAGGCTCAAGGCTTTACTGACGTGGTCGTGGCCACCGGTGCCTGGATGCCCGGCTCTGCGGGCTTGGGCGAGGGTGCCGAGCTCGATGTGCTGGAGTTCCTCGAGGCCGCCAAGAAGGGCGAGAAACTCGAGCTGGGCGAGGATGTCGTGGTCATTGGCGCCGGCAACACCGCCATGGACGCGGCCCGCGTGGCCAAGCGCCTGGCCGGCGTGAAGAACGTGCGCCTGGTGTATCGCCGTACCAAGAAGCAGATGCCCGCCGACGAGGAAGAACTCGATCTTGCTCTTGCCGACGGCGTTGAGTTCTGCGAGCTGCTGGCGCCCAAGGCGCTCAACGGCTCCGTGCTGACCTGCGACGTTATGGAGCTCGGCGAGCCGGATGCAAGCGGCCGTCGCAGCCCCGTCGCCACGGGCGAGACTGTCGAGCTTTCCGCCACCACGGTGATCTGCGCCGTGGGCGAGGGCATCGATGCCAGCCTGTACGATGCCGTGGGCGTCGAGCACGACCGTCGCGGCCGCCTTGCCGCCACCTCCACCGGCGTCGAGGGCATTTGGGCTGCCGGTGACTGCCGCCGCGGTCCTGCCACCGTGGTCGAGGCTATCGCCGACGCCGCCGAGGTCGCCCGTGCCATTGCCGGCGTGGACTTTAACAAGTACGCCGACTGCAACGAGCAGGCCGGCCGCGAGGATACCTGCTACGAGCGCAAGGGGTCGCTGTGCCGCGACAAGCGCAACTGCACCAAGACCCGCTGCCTGGGCTGCGGCTCGGTGTGCGAGGTCTGCTGCGACGTGTGCCCCAACCGCGCCAACGTGGCAATTAAGGTGCCGGGCCTGGCCAAGCATCAGGTCGTCCATGTCGACGGCATGTGCAACGAGTGCGGTAACTGCGCCGTGTTCTGCCCCTACCAGGAGGGTCGTCCCTACAAGGACAAGCTCACCCTGTTCTGGAGCGAGCAGGACATGGAGAACTCCGAGAACGAGGGCTTCCTGGCCGTGGACGAGGACCACTTTAAGGTCCGCGTCGCCGGCACGGTCCGCACCGTCTCGGTCGATGCCGTCAACACCGGTCTTCCCGAGGCCGTCCGCCTGACCATCAGGGCCGTGCGCGACAACTATCCGTACCTTCTTAAGAAATAGGCGAGTCTCTTATGGCCAAATCCATTCAACATAACGTGGCCTACGTTGCCTGCGGAAGTGGTTGCGCTTCCGCAGGCGGCGACGCCCGCTGCAGCGAAGGCTGCATTGGCTGTGGCGCCTGCGTCACGGCCTGCCCCCACGGCGCCATTGCGCTGGTCGATGGCATCGCCCGCGTGGATCGCTCCAAGTGCACGGGCTGTGGCCTGTGCGGCATGGCGTGCCCGCAGCGCGTGATTGCCTTCGTCCCCGGCTACCAGAACATTCTGGTGCGCTGCAACAACACCGATAAGGGCGCCATCGCTCGCAAGATCTGCGACACGAGCTGCATCGGTTGCGGCATGTGCGCTAAAAAGTGCCCTGCCGGCGCTATCCGCATCGAGGACAACTGCGCCCATATCGACGGCGTGGACTGCCTGTCGTGCGGCATGTGCGCCGTCGTCTGCCCGCATGGCGCCATCCACGACCGCACCGGCATCGCCGCCGGCGTGTAGAAGGGAATCACCATGGCACAGGAATTCACTTTTACCGTTAACGGCGTCGAGCGCACGACGACGGAGAATAAACCGCTGCTGCGCTACCTGCGCGACGACCTGCATATCCATTCCGCCAAGGACGGCTGCTCCGAAGGTGCTTGCGGTACCTGCACCATCCATGTGGACGGTGCGGCCGTCAAGGCGTGCGTGCTGACCACCGCTCTTGCCGCCGGCCGCAACATCGTGACCGTCGAGGGCCTGCCCGAGGACGTGCGCGAGGCCTTTGTGTACGCCTTTGGCGCCGTGGGCGCCGTGCAGTGCGGCTTTTGCATCCCCGGTATGGTCATGGCGGGCGCAGCGCTCATCGCCGAGGACCCCGAGCCCACCGAGGAGCAGATCAAGTACGCCATCCGCGGTAACGTCTGCCGCTGCACCGGCTACAAGAAGATTATTGAGGGCATTTCGCTGGCCGCTGCGGTGCTCCGCGGCGAAAAGCAGATCGACGAGGACCTGGAGCGCGGCGACGACTACGGCGTGGGCAAGCGCGCCTTCCGTATCGACGTGCGCAAGAAGGTGCTCGGCGAGGGCAAGTATCCCGACGACATCGACGAGCTCGATCAGCCGGGCCTGACCTATGCCAGCGCCGTGCGCTCCAAGTATCCGCGCGCCCGCGTGCTCTCCATCGATACCTCCAAGGCCGAGGCCCTGCCCGGCGTGGTGGGGATCCTGCACGCC
Source organism: uncultured Collinsella sp. (assembly GCA_902494855.1). Classification (GTDB taxonomy): domain Bacteria; phylum Actinomycetota; class Coriobacteriia; order Coriobacteriales; family Coriobacteriaceae; genus Collinsella. Next base: position 3,163 of record CABUVC010000024.1, on the reverse strand, counting down.
GAGGACGTGCCGGTCAACCAGGTCGGCCACCTTATCCAGGACTGGGACGTCATGATCGCGGCGGGCGATATCACCCGCTGCGTGGGTGACGCCATCGTACTGGTGGTTGCCGAGGACGAGGCGACGCTCGAGAAGGCCAAGAAGCTCGTAAAGATCGATTACGAGCCGCTGGAGCCCGTGCGTAACATTGTCGAGGCCAGGGCTGCCGACGCCCCGCGTCTGCATGACAGCTTCTTTGCCTTTGGCAACACGGTGGAGCTCAAGGACAACGTGTGCCAGAGCCGCCATGTGACGCGCGGCGACGCCGCCAAGGCGCTGGCAGAGAGCGCGTTCACCGTGACGCAGCGCTTTACCACGCCCTTTACCGAGCATGCCTTCTTGGAGCCCGAGTGCGCCGTTGCCTTCCCGTACAAGAACGGCGTCAAGGTGCAGTCGACCGACCAGGGTGCCTACGACACGCGCAAAGAGTGTGCCCACATGTTTGGCTGGGACAACGAGCCCGAGCGCGTGGTCGTCGAGACCATGCTCGTGGGCGGCGGCTTTGGCGGTAAGGAGGACGTTTCGATCCAGCACCTGGCCGCGCTCGCCGCATATAAGTTCCAGCGTCCTGTGAAGTGCAAGCTCACGCGCGCCGAGTCGCTCGCTTTCCATCCCAAGCGCCACGCCATGGACGGCACCTTTACGCTGGGCTGCGACGCCGAGGGCAACTTTACCGGTCTGGACTGCGAGATCAACTTTGACACCGGCGCCTACGCGTCGCTGTGCGGCCCGGTGCTCGAGCGCGCCTGCACGCATGCCGTCGGCCCCTACAAGTACCAGAACACTGACATTCGCGGTTTTGGCTACTACACCAACAACCCGCCCGCCGGCGCGTACCGCGGCTTTGGCGTTTGCCAGTCCGAGTTTGCGCTCGAGAGCCTGATCGACCTGCTGGCAGAGAAGGTCGGCCTGGATCCGTGGGAGATTCGTTACCGAAACGCCATCGAGCCGGGCGAGGTTTTGCCCAACGGCCAGATTGCCGACTGCTCCACGGCGCTTAAGGAGACGCTGCTCGAGGTCAAGGATGCCTACTATGCGCATCCCGGACATGCCGGTATCGCCTGCGCCATGAAGAACGCCGGTGTGGGTGTGGGCCTGCCCGATGCCGGCCGCTGCAAGATTCGCATCGAGGACGGCGTGGCTGTGGTCTATGCCGCCACGTCCGACATCGGCCAGGGCTGCAACACCGTCTTTTTGCAGGACGTTGCCGAGGCATGCGGCCTGCCGCTTCGCTGCATTGCCAACGGCGAGTGCTCCACCGAGAACGCTCCCGACTCCGGCACCACGTCTGGCTCGCGCCAGACGGTCGTGACCGGCGAGGCCGTGCGCGGTGCCGCCTTCCTGCTGCGCGATGCCATGCTTGACATCGAGGCCGGCAAGTCTGCGCCCGCCGCTCCCGTGAATGCACATGGCGACGGCGTCAAGATCGAGTACGACGACGGTCGCGCCTATCAGCTGCACACGCAGGAGCTCGTCGCTGGTCAGGGTATGCATCCTCAGGATCCCGCGGCCGCCATCAAGGCGCTCGAGGGATGCGAGTTTGGCTACGTGTACCTGGAGCCGACCGACAAGCTGGGCGCCGACGTTCCCAACCCCAAGAGCCACATCTGCTACGGCTTTGCCACGCATGTGGTCATTTTGGATGATGACGGTCGCGTGAGCGAGGTCTATGCCGCGCACGATTCCGGCAAGGTTGTCAATCCCATCTCCATCCAGGGTCAGATCGAAGGCGGTGTGCTCATGGGTATGGGCTATGCGCTTACCGAGGACTGGCCGCTCAAGGACTGCGTACCCCAGGCAAGGTACGGTACGCTCGGGCTGTTCCGTGCGCCCGAAATACCGGATATCCACGCCATCTACGTGGAGAAGGACGAGCTGCTGCCCGTGGCATACGGCGGCAAGGGCATCGGCGAGATCGCAACGATCCCCACGGCGCCCGCCGTGCAGAACGCCTACCGCGCGTTTGACGGGAAGCTGCGTCCGGATCTGCCCATGGTGGATACGCCGTACAGCCGCGCCCGTCACCGCGGGTAGGGTAGAGCGCGGACAGCCATTGCTGACTGCCGTCTGCGCTTGCCATCAACTGTATAAGCTGCGCCTTTGGCCCCAGCTCCATCGTGAGCCGGGGCCTTTTGTTTGGAGCGGAAACTGCGACCCGGAATTGGCGCTCAGAATGGGATGCAGTTTCCGGATCGGCTCTCAGGCGGAAACTGCGACCCGGAATCGATGCTCAGAATGGGATGCGCTTTCCGGTAGAGCCTCTGGCGGAAAGCGTGTCCCGGAATTCGGCTCCAGAACGGGACACGCTTTCCGGTTGGAGCTTCAAACGGAAAGTGCATCCCGGAATCCGCGCCTGGAATGGGACACACTTTCCGGAACAGCCCTCAACCGGAAACTGCAACCCGGAATCGATGCTCAGAATGGGATGCGCTTTCCGAATCGTCTTCAGGCGGAAATTGCATCCCATTCTGAGTCTTCATTCTGGGACACGCTTTCCGCAAGGAGCTTCGTCGGGAAAGCGCATCCCATTCCGAGCGCCTATTCCGGGACGCGCTTTCCGGTTGTCGTTCACTTGGAAATTGCGCCCCATTCTGAGCATCGATTCCGGGATGCAGTTTCCGCTGGGCATGCCATCTGGAAAGCGCATCCCATTTTGAGCACTCAATCTGGGACATGGTTTCCGCGGGTGCTGCCAACCGGAAAGTGTGTCCCGGTTTGGTAGGCAGGCGAGCATAAGCTCAGTAGCCCCTACAGCTCAATATCGTTGAGCCATGTCGGTAGCGCGGTCTGCCGGATGCCTGCCGTCTGCAGCTTTTTGGCGAGCGTTCCTGCCGAGCGGACCTCGTTCATGGTAAAGCGCAGCAGAGGGTGACCGTAGAGCGATAGGTGCGCCTCGCGCTGTCGTTCGGCGACGAGCGCCTCGGCGGTGGTGCGTCCGGCCAGCATGGTCTGGTCGGTATATTTGATGAGCCCGTCGAGCTCGCCCAGCGTGAGTTCCCGCGCCTGGCGCTCCCAGGCAAAGTCCGTTCGTATGGGCTTGGCCGAATCGAAGGGGTCCGTCAGCTCGTATTGAAGCCAATCGGGCGCAAAGCCCGTCTCGATCATGACGGCTCGGGCGACCGAT
>CABUVC010000023.1 GCA_902494855.1 uncultured Collinsella sp. | reverse complement strand
GACTAGTCCGGACCAAGGCAACGCCGATGTTTTGGCAACGACAGCGAAAACCCGCCAGAGCGAGCAAGGTGCCTTGAAACGAGGCGGCATTGATCTTTTGATCATGCCACCGAAGTTGAAAGGCAGATTGCCGCTCTGGCGGGTTTGCAGCGTCAACTGGTTACGCGGGCTGGTAAGCCCGCGTAACCCTAATAATTGGCTTCGTAGCCGTTGCCGTCGCCGGTGGGCTCTTCGTAGTAGTCCGAATCGCTCGAATCGCTTGAGTCATCGGAATCGTCAGAGCTAACCGATGAGGTTGCGGTACCGTTTGCGTAGTCGTCAGACGTGTTGTTGTTCAGGTCGCCGATCGTAGAGCTGGAACCGTCGGAAAGACCCATGGTGTTGGGACCCTTGGGATCCTTGCCGGCATCGACGCGCTCCATCATTTCCTTGAGCTCGTCCTCGTAGACAAAGACATAGCTCACGCCGTCGATCATGGTGCTGTCGTCGGCGTACGAGGGCAGGTTGGCCGAGTAGATACCGTCGACATCCATACCGCGCATGGCGTTGACCGTAGCCACGATATCCTGAACGCTCATATCGGTTACGAGCATATCGGACAGCGAATTAACCAGGCCAAAGATTTTCGTGGCATCGAAGTTATTGAGAATCTGGTTGGCAAGGGCGCCAAGCACCTGACGCTGGTGGCGCATGCGCGTGTAATCGCCGTCGGCATAGGTGTAGCGGCAGCGGGCATAGGTAAGGGCGGTGGCACCGTCCATATGCTGCTGGCCAGCGGTAATCTTAATATCCAGGTGCTCGGGGTCGTCAACATCATCGGTTGCGTTAATGTCGATACCGCCAACCGAATCAATCAGCGCCTGCATACCGTCGAAGCTGACCTCGGCATAGTGGGAAATCTGAACACCGCACAGCTCGTTGACCGCCTCGACCATGGCCTCGGCGCCGCCAACGGTATGGCAGGCGTTGATCTTCATGGTCTCGCCCTTGTACTCGACCTTGGTGTCGCGCGGAACGGAAATGAGCGTCGCCTGCTTTTGCGTGGGGTCGATGCGTGCCAGGATAATCGAGTCGGCACGATACGTATCCTCGCCCGGACGGCCGTCGGTGCCAAGAAGCAGCACGTAGAACGGATCCTTTGCCTCATCGGTGTCAACCAGAACCCGACGCAGATTGTCGGTAATGACATTAGAATCGTCGAGCTTTCCCATAATGGTGGCAAACCACAGGCCGGCAGCGGTAGTGGCGCTCAGTAGCACGCCAAGCACGACAATGAGCGCGACGTGGCGAATCGTGTGGCTACGACGACGTTGACGAGCGCGCTCGGAATAGCGAGCCACGTTATCGCGACTGTAGATCTTGGCCTGCGCACCAGTTGAGGGTCTTCGGGCGGTGGTATCCGCGAGGGGCTTTTTATTAAACATAGGCAACCTGTATTAGTAGATGACGGGATCGGGGACGGTAGCATGCTCGACATGCGCGCCAAGCGCCTGCAGCTTTTCGACAAACTGCTCGTAGCCGCGCTTGATGTGATGGATGGCCGAAACCTCGGTCGTCCCGTCGGCGATCAACCCCGCTACGACGAGGGCCGCTCCGCCGCGCAGATCGGGCGAGGTAACCTGTGCACCCGAGAAGCCCTTGACGCCATGAATCATGGCATGATGGCTCTCGATACGAATGTCGGCACCCATGCGCACCAGCTCAGAGGCAAACATAAAGCGATTCTCGAAGATGTTCTCGGTGATAACGGAGCTACCATCGGCAAGGGCGGAGAGTACCATAATCTGCGCCTGCATGTCCGTCGGGAAGCCGGGGAACGGAAGCGTCTGGATGTCGACCGGCTTGATACGCTCGGCACGGTTTACATGGACGCCATCCTCAACGCGCTCGCAGTCGATACCCATGAGCTCCATCTTCTTGAGCACCATGCCCAAGTGGATGGGGCAAAAGCCCGTGACATCGACACCGCGATCGTCGGCCATCAACGCACCGGCAACGATAAAGGTACCGGCCTCGATGCGGTCGCCCACCACGCGATGGGTAACGGGATGGAGCTCTTCCACGCCTTCGATAGTCACGACGGGCGTACCGGCGCCTACAATCTTGGCGCCCATCTCGTTGAGCATGTTGGCGAGATCGACGATCTCGGGCTCGCGGGCGGCATTGTCGATAACCGTGGTGCCCTGCGCGCGCACGGATGCCATGATGAGGTTCTCGGTCGCACCGACGCTGGCGAACTCGAGCGTGACGGTGGTACCGCGCAGGCCTTGGGGCGCATTAGCGTTGATGTAACCGTGGGCGGTATCGAACTCAACGCCCAGGGCCTCAAGACCAAGAATGTGCATATCGATCTTGCGAGCACCCAGGTTGCAGCCGCCCGGCATGGCAATCTTGGCGCGATGGAAGCGGCCCAGCAGGGGTCCCATGACGGCGGTGGAAGCACGCATCTTGGCGACGAGCTCGTAGGGGGCCTCCCAAGAATCGACCTGAGAGGTATCAATCTCGAGCGTGTGCTCGTCGAGAACATCGATCGTAGCGCCCATGCCCTTGAGCACCTTGCCCATCACATGGACATCGGAAATATCGGGCACGTTCTGCAGCGTCGTCTTGCCCGGCGCCAGAAGCGTTGCCGCCATGAGTTTGAGCGCGGAGTTCTTGGCGCCCGAAACGGGCACGGAGCCTCCGATGGCGTGGCCACCCTCAACGCGGATAATATCCAAGGTCTACCCTTTCAAAAAGCATGCCCGGGATGGCTGAGCCATCCCGGGCATGATGTGTTCGCAAATGGTCGAACGCTAAATCGTTTGACTATTGGGCAAGCTTGAGCTTACACCATGCGATTTCATTATAGAGGTAGGCGCGGCGTGCATCATCCTCCGACAAATTACCCAGCTTCTCTTCAAAACCTTGAATATCAGCTTTAAGCTTGTCGGCATCGACGGTCGCCAAATCGCAAGCGCGCTCGGCGAGAACGGTCACGACATCGTCCGCAACCTGGGCATAGCCGCCGGCCACGGCAAACGTGTGGTCGACAGTGCCCATGGCCTTATCGGAAACGCGAACGTAACCGCGGTCGATCGTGCAGATCTCGCTGGAGTGAGCAGGCAGAACGCCAAACTCGCCATCCGTGGACGGAATCGACACAAACGCAGCGTCGCCCTCATAGGCGCAGCTCACGGGGCACACGATGCGGATACGCATAACCTACTTCTCCCCCATCTTGCGGGCGCGCTCGCGCACGTCCTCAATCGTGGAAGCATAGCGGAAAGCCTGCTCGGGCAGGTCATCGGCCTTGCCGTCGACAATCTCGGCGAAAGAGCGGACGGTATCCTCGACGCGGACGTAGACACCGGGGTTGCCGGTGAACTTCTCGGCGACGTGGAAGGACTGCGAGAGGAACTGCTGAATCTTACGGGCACGGTTGACCGTAAGGCGCTGCTCCTCGGACAGCTCGTCCATACCCAGAATGGCGATGATGTCCTGAAGGTCGGAGTACTCCTGCAGGAGCTCCTGGACCTTGACGGCGACACGGTAGTGCTCCTCGCCGACGATCGAGGGATCGAGAGCGTCGGAGGAAGACGCAAGCGGGTCGATAGCCGGGAACAGGCCGAGCGACGAAATGCTACGCGAAAGAACCGTGGTGGCATCGAGGTGCGTAAACGTCGTGGCAGGCGCCGGGTCGGTCAGGTCGTCTGCGGGGACGTAGACAGCCTGGACGGAGGTAATGGAGCCCGTCTTGGTCGAGGTAATGCGCTCCTGGAGGTCGCCCATCTCGGTTGCCAGCGTGGGCTGGTAACCAACGGCGGACGGCATACGGCCCAGCAGTGCGGAAACCTCGGAACCTGCCTGGGAGAAGCGGAAGATGTTGTCGATGAACAGCAGAACGTCCTGGCCACGATCACGGAAATACTCAGCGGTGGTAAGGCCGGCCAGACCGATGCGCAGACGCGCTCCGGGCGGCTCGTTCATCTGACCATAGACCAAGCAGGTCTTGTCGATAACGCCAGACTCGCTCATCTCGAGGAACAGGTCGGTGCCCTCGCGGGTACGCTCGCCGACGCCGGTGAACACCGAAGTGCCGCCGTGCTCCTGGGCGAGGTTGTTGATGAGCTCCTGAATCAAAACGGTCTTGCCGACGCCGGCACCGCCGAACAGACCCGTTTTGCCGCCACGGATGTAGGGCTCGAGCAGGTCAACGGCCTTGATGCCGGTCTCGAAGATCTCGGTCTTGGTGGTGAGCTCGTCGAAACGGGGCGCTGCATGGTGGATGGGGTAGAACTCCTCCACCTCGGGCATGGGCTTGCCGTCGACGGGCTTGCCCATGACGTTCCAAATGCGGCCGAGCGTCTTGGGACCAACGGGCATCTTCATGGGCTCACCGGTATCGGTGGCGATGAGGCCGCGCTGCAGGCCGTCGGTCGAGGACATGGCGACCGTGCGGACGACGCCGCCCGGAAGCTGGCTCTCGACCTCGAGGATCGTGCTCAGATGACCGATCGGGGTCTCGGCCTCGACCGTGAGCGCGTTGTAGATCGGGGGCACCGCGCCGTCAAACTTGACGTCGACGACAGGGCCGATGATTCGCACGATGCGACCATCACCGGCAGTCGTCTTCTTGGTGGCTTCCTCGACCGCAAGCTTTACGGTGTTATTAGCCATTACTGTTCCTCCAATGCTGAGGCTCCGCCGACGATCTCGTTAATCTCGGTCGTGATCGAAGCCTGGCGCACGCGACTATACGTGCGGGTAAGGGTCGAGATGATCGCGGTGGCGTTTTCCGTCGCGGAGTGCATGGCCTTGCGGCGTGCACCCTGCTCGGCAGCCGCCGAATCGATCAGGGCCTGGTAGATGACCGTCAGGATATAAGACGGCACAAGCTTGCCGAGAACATGCTCGGGAGAGGGCACGAACTCGAACGTGGACGAGATGCGCTTAGGGGCGTCGGTCTCGTTCTTACGCGGACCGTGGGCCATAGCGATCATCTCGGGGTCGAGCGGCAACAGATGCTCGACGCGAAGCTCCTGATCCACGCGGTTCTTGGCGTGGTGGTAGACAAGCTCGACACGGTCAAGCTCACCGGCACGATACGCATCGCAGATATGAGAGGAGATCATGCGGGCCTGATTGAAATCGGGCTCAGAGGAGTTGCCCTCAAAGTGCATGACGACGTTTGCGCGGTCACGGAAATACGTGGCCGGTTTGCGTCCACACGCGATGATCTCGCACTCGATGCCGTCGTTCGCCCAAGAAGCGGCGAGCTTTTCGGCCGTGCGCTCCACCGTCGTATTGAAACCGCCGGCAAGGCCGCGGTCCGAGGCAATAACGACAATCAGGCCATGCTTGACGCTCTCATGCTTCTGCAGCATGGGATCGGTGCCCGAACAGGAGGCGTCGCCGGCGACCGTCAACATGACGTCGGTCAGCGCCTCCTTATAGGGCTCGGCCTGCTTGGAGCGATCGAGGGCACGACGGATCTTGGCCGTAGAGACCATCTCCATCGTGCGCGTGATCTGCTTGGTCGTGGTAACCGAGGAGATTCGCTTCTTAATGTCGCGAAGGTTGGCCATGGGGCTTAGTTCTCCTCTGATCCAGAAACATCCGAATGGTGCTTGGCCATGAACTGCTGCTTGAAGTCGCCGATGACGCGCAAGAGCTCAGCCTTGGTGTCATCATCGATCTTCTTGGCGCGAACCTTGTCGAGCAGCGAGCCAAAGCCATTGTCCATGTACTCGATGAGCTCGGCACGGAAAGGCAGCACGTCGGCGATCTCCAGGTCATCCAGGAAGCCCTCGTTGCCAGCGAACAGCGTAACGATCTGCTCGCCAACCTCAAACGGCTTGTAGCGCGGCTGCTTCAGGAGCTCGGTCATGCGAGCACCGTGGGTCAGCTGCTTCTGAGTAGCCTCGTCGAGGTCGGAGCCGAACTGCGTAAAGCCAGCGAGCTCCTGATAGGAAGCGAGGTCCAGACGGAGGTTGCCGGCGACCTGCTTCATAGCCTTGGTCTGCGCGTCGCCACCGACGCGGGACACGGAAATACCCACGTCGACTGCCGGGCGCTGGCCCTGGAAGAAGAGCTCGGACTGCAGGTAGATCTGACCATCGGTAATGGAAATGACGTTGGTCGGAATGTAGGCCGAGACGTCGCCATCCTGGGTCTCGATGATCGGCAGTGCCGTCATGGAGCCGTAACCGTTCTTCTTGGACATCTTGACGGCACGCTCGAGCAGACGAGAGTGCAGGTAGAAGATGTCGCCAGGATAGGCCTCGCGTCCGGGCGGACGATGCAGCGTCAGCGACATCTGACGGTAGGCCACAGCCTGCTTGGACAGGTCGTCGTAGATGACGAGCACGTGGCCGCCGGGGTTGGTCTCGCTGGCGGGCTTGCCGTCCTCGCCGTTGTACATAAAGAACTCGCCGATAGCGGCACCGGCCATAGGCGCGATGTACTGCATAGGGGCGGAATCGGCAGCGGTGGCCGAAACGATGATGGTGTAGTCGAGCGCACCGTGCTGGGCCAGGGTCTCGCGGATGTTGGCAACCGTGGAAGCCTTCTGGCCGATAGCGACATAGATGCAGACCATACCCTTGCCGCGCTGATTGAGGATAGCGTCGATGGCAATAGCGGTCTTACCGGTCTTACGGTCGCCGATGATGAGCTCACGCTGGCCGCGGCCGATAGGCACCATGGAGTCGATGGCCAACAGACCGGTCTGAACCGGCTCGCACACCGGGGTACGATCGATGACGCCGGGGGCCTTGAACTCAATGGGACGACGGTGCGTGGCGACGATGTCGCCCAGGCCGTCGATAGGCTGGCCGAGCGGGTTGACGACGCGGCCGAGCATGGCGCGGCTCACGGGGATATCCATAATGCGGCCAGTGGTGCGGCACTCGTCGCCTTCCTTGATGGAGTCGACGGCACCAAACAGAACGGCGCCGACCTCGTCACGGTCAAGGTTCTGGGCAAGGCCGAAGACGGTCTCACCGGTATCGGAGCTCTTGAACTCCAGAAGCTCGCCTGCCATGGCGCTCTTGAGGCCGGAGACGCGCGCGATGCCGTCGCCTACCTCGTCGACCGTTGAAACCTCATGCGTATCGACCGTCGCGGAGAGGCTCGTGAGCTGTTCCTGCAGTTTCTTGGCGATATCCTGGGCATTGAGGGTTTCGGACATTAGGCTTCACCTCCGTACGAATTAGCAGAGTTTGCGAGGGTCTCCTGCGCGATGCGCAGCTGCGTCTTGACGGAAATGTCACGACGCTCGCCGCGGGCCTCGAGCACCAGGCCGCCCACGATAGACGGGTCGACCTGCTCGATAAGGAATACCTTGCGGCCGAAGTCCTGCTCGCATTTCTTAGTGATGGTTTGACGCAGCTCGTCGTCGAGCGGGATCGCCGTGGTGACGGTCACGCCCACTACATCCTCGTCTTCCTCGGCAACATACTTAAAGGCAGCTGCCACCTTGGGAAGAAGGTCGAGCTGGTCGCGCTTGGACATGGTGTCGAGCACGGCGATGATCTCGGGGCTGGCGCTAGCCAGGCGCTCGATCATCTCGAGGTCCTCGAACACATGGTTCTCGGCCTTAGCGGCTTCCAGAAGGGAGCGCGCGTAGGTCTCGAGCACCTTGTCCTGATAGCGGCTAGTCGGCATTCAGGCTACCTGCTTCCTGGATGTAGCGCTCGATGAGCTTCTTCTGCTCGGCCTCGTCCTCGAGTGCCTCGCCCACGATCTTGGTGGCGACGGCAACGGACAGGTCGGCAATGGAGCTCGCGGCACCGGCGTAGATGGACTTGCGCTCGTCCTCGACGGTCGTATGGGCTTTGGCGATGATCTCCTCGGCCTCCTTGTGAGCAGCCTCGATGATACGGGCGCGCTCGGACTCGGCGTCCTTACGGGCCTCGAGAACAATGTCGGCAGCCTGACGACGGGCGTCGGTGACGATCGAGTCGGACTCAGCGCGCTTGGCGATAGCCTCCTGCTTGGTCTTCTCGGCCTCGTCGAGGCTCTCCTCGATCTTCTTGCCGCGCTCTTCCATGGTTTTCATGATGCCCGGCAGGGCGACCTTGGCCAGCACGATCCAGATAATCAGGAAGGCGATAAGCGCCGGGATGAACTCCGCCATCTTAGGGATGAGGATGTCCGCACCGGCAGCGCCGTCCTCGGCGAACGCGGAAACCGGCATGAGCAGCGCGGCCGCGGACGCGGAGAGTGCGATCGCGCTCTTCTGGGATGAAAGATTCATACTTGACGCTCCGTGCTATTTAACGATCAGCGCGACAACGAAGCCGATCAGAGCCAGAGCCTCGCCGAAGGCGGAGCCCATGATGAAGACGGTGAACACGCGGCCCTGGACCTCAGGCTGACGGGCCATAGCACCCGTAGCACCCAGAGCAGACAGGCCGATAGCAAGACCAGCGCCGATAACACCGAGACCGTAACCGATAACTCCCACGATTCCTCCTTTGTCGTGCGTGTCTTATTTCACGCAGGATAACCTTTTTATAACTGCCGGGCTCCATGGGTACGGGCACCGGCGGTTTAACGAATTGCCTTACCTTTAAGGCGCGAACGGAAGACTACTCCTCCTCCGCGACCTCCTCTGCCTCGGAGACATACACGGCGGTAAGGACCGTGAAGACGTAAGCCTGGATGGCGCCGACCACAAGCTCGATCGCATAGATCAGGATGAGGATGGCAAGCCAGGCCAGCGAAGGCAGGGCGCCGACGGCGTGGGCCGCGGAAACCTGCTGAAGCAGCGGCTGCATGAACATGCTCGCCATGATGGCGAACGAGCCCATGACCACGTGTCCTGCGAACATGTTGCAGAACAGACGGACGGCGAGCGTGATGAGGCGCAGGAAGGTCGAGAAAAGCTCGACGACCCACACGAGCACGTTCATCGGGAAGCTCACGCCCTGCGGGGCGAGGCTCTTGATGTAGCCGATCACGCCGTGAGCCTTGCATCCGTAGTAGATGAAGTACACGAAGGCGAAGATGGCGAGCGCGGCGGTGGAGCCGATTGCACCGGTGCCGGGCTTCATTCCCGGGATCAGGCCGATCATGTTATTGATCAGGATGAACAGGAAAAGCGAGCACAGGAACGGGAAGTGCTTCTTCCAGTTCTCACCCACGACGCCCTTGCCGATATCGTTCTCGACGTACTCGATGATGTACTCGAAACCGTTGACGAAGAAGCCCTTGGGGACCAGGGTCTGCTTCTTCTTGAACACGGCCAGGACGATCAGGAGCACGATCGTGGAGACGATCAGCCAAAATGAGTACTGCGTGATGCCGCAGCTCAGATCGCCCACGACAGGGGTGGAGCTGAACTCGCTGACCAGATGATTAATCTCATCAGGCAGCTTTTCAAAAATTTCCACGACTTACCTTTCGACCTCATGAGGATCTCGCAGCGCCTTGACGACACGAACCGTGCAGGCAGCCATAAAGGCCACGAAGCCGATCGCCTCGCCCAGGAGGAACATGCGAAATGCCTCTCCGAACAACACAAACACAACCAAGGTAAAGACAAGCAACGCGATCGCCGAGACCGCGAGACTCACCATGCCCTTGAGCATGTCCGCATTCTGTTTATCGTCAAGAACCGGCTTGAGCGTAAAGACAAAGGGAAGAAAGGCGACCGCGCCCGCGATGGCGCCTGCAACGATAGCGAGCAGATCGGCTATCTGAAACACTGGCGTCCTCACTTTCCTTCTTTAACGCTTCCCAGAACAGTTCCCGCCAAACATTGGTGACTATTGTACGAGCCAATCGCTAAAGTACAACCGAAAAAGCATCGGTTAATACGCACCTGTTCGTTTTCTTAAGACCTTCTTTATGCCGCAGGTAGGTAATACGTTTTTCTCGAACCCTGCAGGGCAAAACGTCCGTTAACGGGAGTGCGCGCGGTCGCCTTTTGTTCGTCCGCGCGCACCGTTTCTTCGTATTTGCAGCCGCGGCCGTCTTAGCCCAGCGACTAGAGCGTGCCGTAGATGCGGTCGCCGGCGTCGCCCAGGCCGGGAACGATGTAGGCGGCCTCGTTGAGATGGTCATCGATGGCGCACGTATAAATATGTACGTCAGGATCCTTCTCGGTCAGCGACTTGAGGCCCTCGGGCGCGGCGACGATGCACAGCATGCGGATGTCCTTGACACCGCGCTCGCGCAGGTAGCTGATAGCCATCTCGGCCGAACCGCCCGTGGCGAGCATGGGGTCGACAACCAGGCAGATGCGTTGGTCGATATCCTTGGGCATCTTGCAGTAATACTCGTGCGGCTCGTGGGTGACCTCGTCGCGCTCCACGCCGATGTGGCCCACGCGAGCGGAGGGCACCAGGTCGAGGATACCGTCGACCATGCCAAGGCCCGCACGCAGGATGGGCACGATGGCGAGTTTCTTGCCGGCGAGCTGCTTAAACGTTGCGGTGGTGATAGGGGTCTCGACCTCGACGTCTTCCATAGGCAGGTCGCGCATGGCCTCGTAGCCGTCAAAAAGCGCGAGTTCGCGCACGAGCTGACGGAACTGGTTGGTGCCGGTGTTTTTGTCGCGCAGGATCGACAGCTTGTGCTGGACGAGCGGGTGATCGACAAGCGTCACGCGGGACGCATCGTAGGTGACGGTCATGGGTTGATTGCCCCTTTCGTTGCGGCCGCAAAACGGCCTTGCTGACAAGGCGCGCAGCAATGTTGCCGCCGCACGCCATGCATTAGTTTAGCGGTTTGTTGTATCGAGCAGCCCATCGCAGCCCTACTGTGAGGTGCTGAGCGAGCGCCTGACTGCATCACGCCAGCCCGCAAGGTTTTGTTCGCGGCGCTCGGCGGACATGTGGGGAAGGAAGGTCCTAACGATCTGGGCATTTTGCTCCAGCTCTTCCAGGTCTTCCCAATAGCCGACGGCAAGACCCGCCAAGTACGCGGCACCGATTGCCGTGGTCTCCACCGTCTCGCATTGCAGCACGGGGATATCCAGCAGGTCGGCCTGGAATTGCATGATGAACTCGTTGCGCGAGGCACCGCCATCGACAGACAGGCGCTCAATCGAAAGCCCCACGTCCTGCTCCATGGCGCGCAGCACGTCGTAGCTCTGATATGCCATGGATTCGCAGGCGGCACGTACGATGGTCGCACGGCTCGAGGCGCCGGTCAGACCGCACACGATACCGCGAGCATGCGGGTCCCACCAGGGAGCACCCAAACCCGCAAAGGCGGGAACGAAGTAGCAGCCCTCGTTGTCGCTAATCGAAGCGGCGAGTTGTGCCGACTCGCTCACGCTCGAGATGATGCCCATGTTGTTGCGAAGCCAGTTCATCGTTGAGCCGGCGGCAAAAATAGAGCCCTCGAGCGCATAGCTGACTTTGCCGTCCGCAGCGATACCGATGGTGGAGACCAGGCCATTCTTGGATTCGACGATCTCGTCGCCGGTGTTCATGAGCATAAAGCAACCCGTGCCATAGGTGTTTTTGGTCTGGCCGGGACGGAAACAGCAGTGGCCGAACAGCGACGCCTGTTGGTCACCCGCCACGCCCATGATGGGCGGCATGTTGGTCATGATGTCGCTCGCGACGCGGCCGTAGTCGCCCGAGCTCCAGCGAACCTCGGGCATCATGGAACGTGGAACGTCAAAGAGTGCCAGCAGGTCGTCGTCCCAATCGAGCGTATGGATATTAAAGAGTGCCGTGCGGCTGGCATTGGTGTAGTCGGTGGCAAAGACCTGGCCGCCGGTGAGGTTGTAGATGAGCCAGGTGTCGATGGTGCCAAACATGAGGTCGCCCGCCGCCGCGCTTTCGCGTGCGCCGTCGACGTTGTCGAGAATCCACTGCACCTTGGAGGCCGAGAAATACGGGTCGAGCGTGAGTCCCGTGCGGGAGCGCACCAGCCCTTCTGCGCCCTGCTCGACAAGCTCGTCGATCAGAGGTGCGGTACGGCGGCACTGCCATACGATAGCGTTATAGATCGGCTGACCGCTCACGCGATCCCAGACCACCGTGGTCTCGCGCTGGTTGGAGATACCGATGGCGGCAATGCGGTCAGAATGGATGCCGCTCTTAAACTGGACCTCCATCATGACCGCGATCTGGCTGGCAAGCACCGCCATGGGATCTTGCTCCACCCAGCCAGGGCGCGGGAAGCTGGTTTTAACGCTGCGACGTGCCTGCGCGACGATGCATCCGTACTCGTCGACGATGGTCGCAAGTACCGAGGTGGTGCCGCAGTCGAGCGCCATGATGTAGGAACCGCCAAAGTTAAACGAGGCATCTTCCATGCCCAGGCTGCCCAGATTCAACGACATCGCTTACACCTTTCTATTGCATCGGGCCAGACAGGACCCGTTCGATCTCTGATGCGGGAAGTGCGCCTTGGCGCAGGATCTGGAGCCCGCCGTGCTGGAACGACACGATGGTCGAAGCGTCGCGACACGGGGTCTCACCAGCGTCGACGGCAACATCGACTCCCTCCAGGATGCGCTCCTCCACCGTGGCAAAACTTGCCGGCGCGGGCGCGCCATGCGTATTGGCGCTGGTGCAGGCAAGAGGGCTGCCGCAGGCGCGGATGAGCGCTTGCACCACGGGCGAGGCCGAAGCGCGAAGCGCCACCGTGTCGTCGGCGGCGCGCATAAAGGTCGGCACGCAGGGGGCCGCCTTGACCACGATAGTCAGGGCGCCCGGCCAGCATCGTCGGGCGAGCACGCGGGCCTCGTTAGGAATATCCACGCCATAGCGATCGAGCGCCTCGGCATCATCGACCAGCCAGGCAACCGTTTGGGTGAGCTCGCGCTGCTTGAGGGTAAAGATACGACGATAGCCGGTACCGAGCGCGGGGACCGCGGCACCGTTGACGGTGGCCTGCGGATCGCGCGGCCACGATGGGAATTCGCTTGTATCTTGGGGCACGGCGTCCGAAAAGGCGTTAACTGCCACAGCGACACCATAGACGGTCTCGGTCGGGATCAGGGCCAGACCGCCACAGCCGAGCACCTCGGCCGTACGCTCGACGGCAAGCCGATGCGGCTCCCGCGCTCCCTCGTATACCCGATAGACCGTCTGCATGTGTATGCCAGCCCCTTACGCTCTGGTGCAAGTTTGTTTACTGTGGGGCATTCTCGCACGAAACGTTCAACCTATTTGCCCAGAGCGCATGTTGGTTTGGTGAGCGGCTCTAGTAGTCGGTGAAAGTGAGGGGGTTATTGGACTGCGACGAACTTCTTTGGCCTGCCGGCGTGGCGTTCTTGGGCGGCGTAGCGCTCGATGCTGCCTATCGTTATCATCCGACGGCCGTCGACGAGTTCAACATCGAGCTTTCCGGCTTTGACCAGCGCGGTAATCCGCGGAGCGGAGACTTTGAGGTCCAGCGCTGCGTCTTTAAATGTTCGGCACGCCGCTTCCCGAGCGTCCTCGTGGTCGATTTCGACTGAAAGGGCCACGACCTCGGCCGAGCGTTCGTACCCCGCCGGAGTCAAACCGTTGTTGAGGTCATCGGCCAAAAACGCCATCAGCGCCTCGGTGGCATGGGCAATCGCTTCTTCGCGCGTATCGCCATCGGCAAAGGCGCCGGGAATCTGCGGGAAGCTAGCGCAGTAACCATCGTCTTCTTTTATGAGAACGCAGTCATAGGTAAATCGCTGCCTCATTTTGCCTCCAACTACCATCCAGCTTGGCGACGAATACTTGCCCACGTGCCCTTCTTTGGTCGATCACCACCAGAGCCGTTCACGGTGACAACGCGGTCACCAGAAACATACTTAGCATGACTACCGACTTGCGCGACCTTCACGAATCCATCGTGCTTGAGTAGGGCAATGATTTCCCGAAAGGTAGGAGGTTGCATGGGCCGACCTCTTTCAGCCGTCCTAATTATAAACTACTTTATAATTTTTGCTAACCAGTTAATAAATATTACTGGCGCTGTTTGGGCTCGGTGACGATGGCTCGGACGATGCGGGGGCGATCGGTGAGGTCGTGGACGATGCGCACGTCCGACAGACCCGCTTGGCGGCAGAGCTCGGCCGCAGCGTCGAGCGCGCCCTCGTAGAGCTCGCAGGCAAAGAGGCCGCCGGCGCGCAACATGTAGGGCGCCGCGTTGAGCAGGCGGCGGAAGATATCGAGGCCGTCGGCGCCACCCTCGAGCGCCAGATCGGGCTCAAAGTCCTTGACCTCGTGCGGCAGCGAGCGCATGACATCGGT